>JAAXIR010000282.1 GCA_012270265.1 Candidatus Poseidoniales archaeon | reverse complement strand
AGGTTGTTTGATCCGGAATATGGAGCAACCAACCAGATGTTGATTTGTTCTGTAAACCGGCTCGCCTGAAGGCTTCCGATACGTTGTGCGTACCCGCTAACACTCGCAAGAACTCAGCATCAAGGGTTCGAGCTTGTGCTGTTCCTCGCTCTGTGTTTCGATTGCTGACCGTTGTAGCAGTCCACAATTGTCGTGACGTTTGAGCGACATCAGAGCGGCAAAAGACCCAGCGTTGGCTGGGAACAATCTCTTGAAACGATTTCACGAAGGACTTCAATTCCAATGGCTCGTTGCTCGTCCAAGACCAACACGGAAACGTCTCCCACATTGCGACGCTCTGCATCGACATGCCTCATCAACTCTACGCCAAATCTTCGCCATCGAGTGGCATATCGTCGCTTCGTTTCTTGACCGGAGCAGGTCCGCGTTCCCGCTGAACGACCTTCTTGACCTCAGTCATGATGTTGTTGACCAATTTCGGACCCCAACCTCTCCATGATGCGACCTTTTGCTGATCGTTGTGTGTCATAGCCAGCACGTCTTTTGGTGTTCGAATCCCAATCGAGGCAAGCGAACGAGCACGTTGCCGGCCAACGTGACGGATTTTGACCAAGTTCAATAAATCCGACTTGCAACCGTGCCGAACACGTTGACGAAGTGTGTCCAATTCGGAGGATAAATGAGCAAGGACTGGCATGTGTTCATCAGCAAAAACGTCGTCGTTGAGAAGTATTTCACGACCTGCATACAACAGCCAATCCATCAAATCAACACGGTGATGAACATCTCCAGGGGAGACATCGAGTTGCTTTTCGATTTCACGCATGGTTTCTTCTTCAAACCAGTGCTCAAGACACCATGCTGATTTGACGAGTCCGAGATGGCGTTCTTCGTATGGGATGTCGTAAAGGAGCTCATCTTCGACCGATGCGGCTTTGAGTTGCAAATCAGAACCGATGGTGAGATCCGCTGTTTTGGCCCAAAGTGAGGCGAAGTCTGGTGTGCTGCATGCCAAATGCGTCAATCCAAAGGAGCTCACAGGTCCATCTTTTCGTACCAATCGACGAACGGCACGGCGCATCCCTGTTCGGAGAATCGAGGCGGAGAGCGGATCAAGATACAACTGAGCAACGCGCTCACCGATTGGTGTTGCTTCGTATTTCATTGATGGTGGTTCGCCTGATGCATCACTCCAACCTCCGACGCTGTTGAGTGAAGTGGCTGAAACGAACCCCAAGGAAGGTGTGCCATGGGATGATGGAGCAGATTTGACCTGGCGCTCCTCCCGGAGGGAAACGCCGCCGGATTCTTGGGCAACATTGCCCCAGACCGGAACATCATCATCCCATGTTTCGTCTTCATCAATGACCTTGTCTTGGCGTCGAGCCTCGTAGGTTTCATCAACGCCCAAGCGGCGTAAGAAGCGTTCCTCAACCAACCAATCGAGCATTGAATCAAGCCGCTCTTGCAGTTGGTTGGTCGGCATGGTGGTGCCGAGGAAGGTGGCATCGAAGAACGAACCAATGGAATCTCGATGAATTATCCCTCCTGTTGCAACGCAGGACAGGAGTTGCTTACGCATTGCTGTTTCAGCAGAATGTTTGTATGATTTTTCTTGAATGGGTCCTAAAAAGTAGCGTTCACTCACCTCGTCGGCGACCTGCCAACCGTCCGTTCCTTTGCAGAGTACCCATGCTTCCCCAACCGGATCGTACCGTGGTCGACCAGCTCGTCCGAGCATTTGGTGAACTTCCATGACAGGGAGTGGTCTACTCATACCGTCATCCCAACGTTTGATGTCACGAACCAAGACACGTCGTGCAGGAAGGTTCACCCCTGCAGCAAGCGTTGGCGTTGCGCACAATGCGAGAAGAAGACCTTTCTTGAAAGCCGATTCAATGCTCTGACGTTGGCGATGTGTTAGTCCTGCATGGTGGAAGGCTACTCCGCCACGAATGCATGTTGCAAGCAGTTCACCCATGCTTGTTTGTGAACGGCCTTCCAGTGACTCAGCGACTTCTTCAAGTTCCAACAATCGTTCTGGCTGTTCCTTTGCAAATCGTTTCTTGACCCGCTCTGAGAGCTTCTTAGCTTCAGACTGAGCGCTGCGGCGAGTTCCGACGAAGACGAGAACTTGACCACCTTGTTCAATGGTATCTTGAACAACGATCCACGCAGGGTGGCTCAATGGGCCTTCGAGATGACGCGGAGGTGACAAGACATTTTGATTCGGGTCAAGTGAAGATGACTGAATTTTACGAGGTTCCAAATGACGATCGTGCAGTGTAGCGTATTCGAGATCGACAGGACGCCAATCGGATTGAACCAAGGTAGCGTCAAGCCATTGAGCAAGAATCTCACAGTTTCCAACGGTTGCTGACAATGCAATCAACTGTGCATTCGGTCGTAAGGTTCGCAATCGAGTGAGATTGATCTCAAGCGTTGGCCCACGACTCGCATCATGCAACAAATGGAATTCATCCGCAACCACAACCGACACATTGCTCATCAGTTCAGAGCGACTACGCATCAGTGAGTCGAGTTTCTCGGAGGTACAAATCAAGATGTCGGAGTCATCGATGTTCTTTGCTTCGGATGTTGCATCGCCTATGCCAAGCCCGATTTTCAGTCCTAGGTGCTGGCCAATTTCCTTCAGTTCCTCGAATTTCTCACTCGCAAGCGCTTTGAGTGGTACGATGTAGACCGCCCGAGAGCCTGGGTTGTGATTGAGCAGTTGATTGAGAATGGCTATGTAAGCAACAAGCGACTTGCCTGATGCGGTTGGAATTGCTAGCAAGATGTTGTGTTGATTAAACAAGGGCTCCATCGCCTCAAATTGAGGTGGATGAAGTCTTTCAATACCCCATTCTGATTCGAAAAAACCGATGGCTTTCTTGGGCAAAGAAAGGTTCTGAATCGACCTTTCCTCCTCGCCCATAACCGTAGGTTACGCCAACGGCTGAAAAGGAATGCGCTTCTCCTTGGTTGCCGACACGCCTAAGTCCTTCCAGTCGATACGAAGTTCATGGACGACCAGACTGAACTCCTGATTGAACAACGCCTCTCTGTGTTTTCGGATGAACCCGATCTCAACGATTGGTTCGAGGTGATGTGTGGTGCAGCAATGGCTGTACTCGGGCTGTTCCACCTAGTAACACCAGGCGAACTTGTCGATCCTGACCTTATGCGCTGGTTTGCAGCGTCTGTCGTTGCTGCAGGCGCCGTATGGGCCGGGCATGGTCTGAAAGATATGGCTGTCAAAGAGATGCGCCGTTCTGCTGCAATGATGGAATTGAGTGCATCTTCTTCATCCGGCAGCAGCATTGACCATGGATTGATCCGTGATGTTCTTCTCAACCCAGATGCTTACAAAGAATTCCTCACAAAAGCCTACGAAGAGGCTTGGGATGACGGCATCATCACTGAAGAAGAATTGGCTGAATTGAAGCAATTCCAAAGCGCACTGGGTATTAGCGATGAGGAAGCAGAAGACATTTCGAAGAAAGCCAAGAAAGCATCTTCAGAAGAGTGATGTCCAAATTGTGCTGCTCGAAGCATATGCTTCAGCCAACTGCTTCGCTTTCCTACGTCGCTGCTCTTCATTGACGATGATGGCTAGACAAACAAGAATCGATACGATTGTGACGACTTCTGCATATGGGATGATGCCACTCGTTGTTCTTAGTGCATCGAACGAAGGCGTGTCCTCTGCATCAAATTGATTTGAATATTCGACTTGGAGGTCCAACAGATCAAGTTCACAATCGCACAATGTCACAGTTATTCGCTCAGGATAGAGTGATGTTTGTAGCCGCTTCCAGGAAGCATCATCGATACCTGCGGGGCGGGTGGCCCATGTCGGTGACGATAAGGACCCAAACGAAGAGGTCGAGATCATCGCAGTGTCAATATGGTGGATTGAGTTTGATGGTTGCTCGTCTACAACAAGCAGTGCTTCCAACATCATCAAATCGAGGAGCAATGCACGGGTTGCGATGATGGAGAATGTGACGATTTGTTCATCGAGACCACCTGTGATTCTTCCGCTGCGGGATTCAGAAATCTGATCGAAAACAAGCTGATCTATTCTGACATCGTCAAGGTCTTGGACGATGAGTTGCCAACGGCCATCTTGTCGTTCGTACGCCGATTCAATGTTCAGCCAGAGTCTCAAATCTTCACCATTTCGAATACCAAAGGTCGCTCCTACGTGTTCGATCATGGTCGCCTCAGGTGTCGCAGGGCTCGAAACATCCCAGAGCTGTTTGACTCGTTCGTCGAGAAGTTGCTCTAGTGACCACTCCGAGTTGGACTGGGACTCATCGGCCATGGTCCACAGAGGGCTAACAATACCGCTCAAGAAGAGCAGTATAATGGCGGGAACGAAAACAAAAGAACGTAGGCGAGTGGACGTTGTTGAACGATAGAATTGGGCTGCAAAGAAGATGAAGAATCCGATGACTGGGAACAACAACACTCCATTTTGCTGCGACAAATCCTCTGTTTCTCCAGTTGAGAAATCAAAGAACTGGGCCTCATAGGAACCCTTGCCCTCGAATTCGCAAGCATCTGTTGGTCCATAAATCTCTACAGCGTAGACGCCTCTACAAATGTAGGGCTGAACACGAA
>JAAXIR010000191.1:979-4642 GCA_012270265.1 Candidatus Poseidoniales archaeon | reverse complement strand
CGTTGGGGCCTGCATCTGCATTGGCTCCTACCAAATCTTGGTCGTATTCGGTAGTTTCAGTTGCATCGTTCGGGAATGCATCAGCATTGTCTCCTACACCCTCGAGGTCGGAATCAACGGTTTCTGTCGGGTCGTTGGGGAACGCATCAGCGTTGTCACCAACACCGTCGTTGTCGCTATCGAGCCACTCGCTTGAGTCATTCGGGAAGGCGTCAGGGTTGTTTCCAGAAGCGTTGTCTCCGTATCCGTCTCCATCACTGTCCGTCGTTTGCGTGTCATCATCATCGAAGGCGTCTGCGTTATCCCCAACACCATCGTTGTCAGAGTCAGCCCACTCGTTTTCGTCGTTCGGGAATGCATCCGATTGATCCCCGTATCCATCACCATCAGCATCGTAATCGATGATTTCAACCGAGTTGGATGATGTGACCTTCGTACCAAAATCGGTTCCATCGCTTGGTGTAACGGTCATTGTCCAAATGTCCCCAATCGACGTAGCGCTTTGGCTGAGTAAGTTGATGTCATTGAATTGTGAGATTTCAGTTCCTCCCTTCAACCATCGAATTTCTGTCCCTGATTCAGCGTCACCATCTGCATCACTGAAATCGTAATTGGCAAAGAGATCCAAATCATAGTATGCTTGTGTAATTGCAGTAGGCGAACCTGGCATGTCGCTGATGTAAACGTTCGAGGCCGTTGGCGCTGTGTTTGATGGACCTGCTTCAGGAATGATCAACGAAGAGGATGTCCATGCATCACCAGAGTTGCCGTTGTTCCCGTTTGCGGTCAGGACAGCGATATCAACATTGGTCGATCCGCTTCCAGTCGTTGGCGCAGTCCAATCAAAGGACCATGAGCGGTAGGAGCTGGTGGTATGTGTAGCAGATTGACCAGAACTGTCAACTTTTACCGACATGATACCAACACCGGGCGTTGAGAGTGTTCCTTTGTCGACTTCAACGTTGAATCCACCGTTGCTTCCAGAGACGCCTCCCGAGACAGATATCTGGATATTGTATGTCTGGCCAGCGTTGTAGGTGGATGGGAAGTTCTCACTCAACGTTGGTGAACTACCGCTGTAATGACACGTACATCCACTGCCTGCTTGGTTGTGGATGCCGCTTGAGCTGCTTTCCAATGTTGGAAGCGCAAGGACCATGAGGGCGGTAATGACGACTGCAAGTGTACGCGTTAGGATGTTCATGCACGGAGGCCGTGTCGTATTGGTATAAGTAAAGTGGGACGAGGTATTGTCAGAGAATCTCGAAATTTTCGAACATTGACAAAAGCCACAAGCCGCGTCGCGATTAAATAGGGGAGTTTGGTCGGAGGGATGCCTACGTTCGTATGGAAGGAGTTGAGACACAATGCCAAAGCCATGGACCTCGAAGCTGATTATCAAGCAACTCGGTGTACAAAAGTGCAATGGAAGTCTCGACGCCGCAGTCGAAAATCTGACCCTTGAGCAAGCAATGAACGTTGCTCGTGAAAAGGCAGATCTCGGCCACCTGACTGGAGCCGACCTCAAGGCACAGACCCGAGAAGTCATCGGAACCTGTGTCTCCATGAGAGTCAAGGTCGAAGGTCACTGGGCTAACGAAGCCCTCGAAATCATTAGCAAAGGAGAATGGGACGAGCGCTTTAACTGAACAAACATCACGAACCGCAGGAGAGGTGAAAGCCTCGCTGACTGCAGAGGTGAGACGATATGGAAGAAAACATCAACAACGCCATCAAGCAAGCCATCGAAGACGCGCCAGAGCGCAAATTCGTACAATCGGTTGACATTGCCTTTACCATCAAGGATGTCGATTTGAAGAATCCAACCAACCGTATCAAGGAAGAAATCCGTCTTCCTTCTGGTCGTGGCCGTGAAGTCAAGGTCGCTATGTTCGCAGCTGGTGAAGCAGCAACACGTGCTCGTGACGCTGGAATCCACGTCATCACTCCTCCAGAAATCGAAGAACTTGGTGGAAACAAGGGTCGTGCAAAGAAGATTGCAAACCAATTCGATTTCTTCCTCTCCGAAGTCCCTCACATGGGATTGATCGGTCGTTACCTCGGTACCGTTCTCGGGCCACGAGGAAAGATGCCTCGCCCAGTTCCTCCGACTCTTGACCCAGGTGTTCTCGCAACTGGTCTTCGCACTACTGTTGTGGTCAAGTCTGGTGACAAGATGACATTCCACGCTGTGATTGGAACCGTTGACCAATCGCAAGAAGAACTCCTTGCTAACGCCATGGAAGTCTACAACCGTGTTGTCGGACGTCTTGAGCGTGGTGCAGGCAACATTCGTTCTCTCTTCGTCAAGACGACGATGGGACCAGCAACCCGTGTCGAGGTGATCATTTGATTCCAAAGGTTATGTCTTGGAAGCGTGATACTGTTGAGGATCTACTCAACATCATCAAGAGCGGAGAAACACTCGCTGTTATCGATATTCACGGCGTTCCTGCTGATACCATGATCGGTATGCGTGCAGGTCTTCGTGAGAACATGGCTATCCGTGTTGCTAAGAAGCGCTTGATGCGTCTTGCTTGGGAACAAGCCGGCAAAGATCTTGACGTTCTTGAGGAGCTTTTCGATGGTGCTGTTCAACCAGCCGTCGTATCAACTTCAGAATACAACTCCTTCGAAGTCTTCTCCGAATTGAAGAAGACCGAAGCTGGCCGTGCTGCAAAGCCTGGTGACGTTGCTCCAGTCGACATCATTGTCGAGAAGCAAGACACCGGTATGCCGCCAGGTCCGATTGTTGGTGAGTTGAACTCCGTTGGAATCCCTGCAAAGATCATGGGTGGTTCCGTCCACATTCAGAAGCAACATGTTGCTCTCAAGGCTGGAGAAGTCTTCGAAGGCGACCTTGGTATGCTCCTTGGACAAATCGGAATCAAGCCAATCGTCACTGGGCTGCGTCTCTGCGGTACCTACGAAGATGGCGTTGTCTTCTCACCGGCCACACTCGACATCGACTTCGAACAATTCGAACAAGATCTCATTGGTATGGCAGCAGGCGGATTCAACCTCGCTTGCAACATCACGTGGTTCACATCACAAACCATGCCAACATTGCTCGCAAAGGCAAGCGGAGAAGCGCTTGCTGTTGCACTTGAGGCAGCGATCACAACCGCTGAAACTCTGCCTCACCTTCTCGGACGAGCCCACCGCAGTGCTATGGGTATTGCAGGCTCGCTTGACTCCTCCGCCCTTGACGACGAACTGGCTGCTATGCTCGGTGCTGCTGCTTCAGCAGCATCCGCTGCAGCCACTGTCGAGAGTGCGTCTGATGCCCCAGCCGAGGCAGAAGAGGAAGAAGAGGAAGAGGAAGAAGAGGGCGGCTTTGCCGGTCTCGGAGATCTCTTCGGCTGAAACAAACACAAAACATTGAGGTGAAATGAAATGGAATACGTTTATGCTGCTATGCTACTGCACGCTGCTGAAAAAGAAATGACCGAAGACAACATCACAGCCGTTCTCAAGGCTGCTGGTGTAGATGTTGACGCATCCCGAGTAAAGGCACTTGTTGCTTCTCTCGCTGGTGTCGACATCGCTGAAGCAATGACCCAAGCCGTCGCTGCTCCTGCCGCTGCTGCAGCTCCTGCTGCTGCTGGCGGTGACGCCCCTGCCGCTGCCGAAGAGGAAGAGGAAGAGGAAGAAGAGGAAGCT
>JAAXIR010000191.1:0-969 GCA_012270265.1 Candidatus Poseidoniales archaeon | reverse complement strand
CGGCTTTTTCTCTGATTTTATTTGTATGATGTTTGTTGTGTTTTTTATTGTTTATATTCTTCTGAATATTCATATGACTAATATGAAGAGGAAGAAGAGGAAGCTGGCGGTTTCGAAGGTCTTGGCTCTCTCTTTGGTTGAGTTCAAACCCAGAAACACATCGCTCTCGATCGTTGGTGCCGAAGGCATCATCCGATTCCAAAGCGTTGCGTGAACTCAACCTGTGGAGGTCATCTCATCCTTGGATGAGATTCGCGCAGCGTAACTCCAGCATCGCATGGTTCTTGCCATAGTGATAGGTACGATGGACATGGTGCGACGAAACAGTCTCGATATCGAGCTCAGTGTCGCCCCTGTCGATTGCATCCGATCACTTCGCAAACTCTGCGAAGAGCAAAACTGGTCTCTTGAACGACATGAAGGTGCACGCCTTGTCGACCGTTTTGCGATCATCATGCCGATGGCTCAATCTGCGCGAACGCTTGGATTGAAAGTTCTCGATGGACCTCTGATGGGACTTGAACTGACAGCATGGTCTGAAGTTCGAGGTTCAGCAGGAGCCGTTCACATCTGTTCGTGGATTCTTCCTGGTGGTCCTCAACATCCAAAGATTCAGCACTTGTTACAACATTGGGTTGCCAATCTCCCTCGATGTCCATGGCGATGGACGTTTGGAGAGCGATCCAAGATTGGATTCCTCCTTCCAACGTGGAAGAAATCACGACGTTCCTTTGAATCACTCGGATTCAATACAGACAAAAACGCATGGCCATTTGTACCCACTTCAGAATGGATGAATCAAAATGAAGAAGAATAATCCACCGAAATACATAGAGGTCTCCACCTCTTCGGTAACAACAGGAGGAGAATGACATGGGCTTCATTGACGACATAAAAGAAGACCAAAAGATGCAGATTCAGGCGTTGTGTGTTGTCTTTTTCTTGCTCGCTTTCCCTTCGTATTTCTTC
>JAAXIR010000153.1 GCA_012270265.1 Candidatus Poseidoniales archaeon | reverse complement strand
CAGCCTTCATGATTTGACGTGCTGACATCTTATCGCCCATCTGTTCGATGGCTTGTGGCGATGGACCAATCCAAATCAATCCAGCATCCATGACGGCTTGTGCGAACTCAGCTCGCTCTGAAAGGAACCCAAATCCAGGATGAATCGCATCTGCTCCTGTCTTTTTGGCCGCTTGAATAATGGCTGCACCGTTGAGATATGTCTCGGCAATGGAATCGCCCTCAAGCAGAACCGATTCGTCTGCAAGTTCACGAAACATACCTTCACGATCGTTCTCAGCATAGATGGCAACGCTTGACAGACCTGCTTCTCGGCATGCACGAAGGATGCGACAGGCGATTTCGCCACGGTTCGCAACCAGTACACGCTGAATCATCTTCTCACCTCACTCTTCGGGTTTCCAATTGGCAGGACGCTTCTCAAGGAACGAAGAGAGACCCTCTTGGCCTTCTCTTGAACCTCGCATTCGACTGGTGAAATCAAGAGTCCATCGACGCAGCGATTCATCATCATCACTCCATCGATCGAATCCAAGTGTCAACTCCTTGGCAAGTGTTGCAGCACTTGGTCCGGTGGTGAGAACTTCTGCAATGATGGAGTTAATCTCGTCGTCAAATGCCTCAACGTTCTCAACAACACGTTCGATAAAACCGACGCGTAGTGCTTCTTCGGACTTGACTCGACTGGCTTGCATGGACAATCGGCGGAAGTTCGCTGAACCAACACGACGGTACACGTAAGGACCAATGACGGCAGGAAGAATACCGAGTTTCCCTTCTGAAAGTGCGATACGTACGTTCTCGGTTGCAACGACGTAATCCAAACATGCGATGAGACCTGCACCTCCACCAAGAGCAACCCCTTGGATGGCTCCAATGGTGAAACATGGATGGGACCAAAGCCCGTTGAAGAGGCGATCGAGGCGTTCACTGTCCTTTCTGTTCTCTTCAGGCGTGTTGGCTCCTGCATCACGCATCATGTTGATGTCAGCTCCAGCACAGAAGTGCTTTCCACGACCAGAAAGAACGAGTGTTCGCAGATAGGGTTGACCGTTTGCATCCTCCAATGCATCGAGGTGGCCTGCGCTACGTTCCTTGGTCCACTCAAAGACCTCGATCAATTCGGTAATCATGTCAACGTTGAGAGCATTGAACTTGTCTTCACGAGCCAACTCGATTCGGGCACAACTGCCGTCAATGGTGAGTTGAATCAAGGATGTTTGTGGTGGATTCTCCATCGTCATCATGTCAAAAACCTCAATTGCATTTTCAAATTTTCAATTGGAATTTACATTCTAAATATTCCGTATTTACCTTCAGGTAAAGGAGCGTTTCTCGATGCTGCTAGACAGAGTCCAAGGACGTCTCGAGTGTCTCGCGGATCGATGATACCATCGTCCCAGAGTCGTGCTGTGGAATAGTACGGCGAGCCTTCAACCTCGTACTTCTCAAGAATAGGAGCACGGAAGTTCTCCAACTCTTCGCCTTCCATTGGTGGCTTACCTTCTCGTTCGCGCTGGTCTTGCTTCACGGTGCTAAGAACATCGGCTGCTTGTGGACCTCCCATAACGGAGATTCGACTGTTTGGCCACATGAAGAGGAATCGTGGGTCGTAGGCACGACCACACATACCGTAATTTCCTGCTCCGTGTGATCCACCAACGATGACAGTGAACTTTGGTACGTTTACACACGAGACCGCTGTAACGAGTTTGGCTCCGTCTTTGGCAATACCGCCTGCTTCGTAGGCTTGCCCGACCATGAAACCGGTAATGTTCTGGAGGAAGACGAGTGGAATGCCTCGCTGACCGCATAGTTCAACGAAGTGGGCGCCTTTCAAGGATGATTCAGAGAAGAGAATACCGTTGTTGGCAACGATGCCGACTTTGTGACCGTGAATGTGGGCGAAACCGCACACCAATGTTGTACCATAACGTGATTTGAATTCGTGGAAGCGGGAACCGTCAACGATACGTGAAATGATTTCACGAACATCGATCGGTGTTCGATTGTCGCTTGGAATCAATCCGAGCAGGTCCTCAACGTCATGTGCAGGAGGTTCAGGTTCTTGCAAGGCTGCTGGAGCGAGTTCTCTTGGTCCAATGTTTTCCAGAACGTTTCGAACCATGCGAAGTGCTTCTGGTTCGTCTTCTGCAAAGTGATCTGCAACACCAGATTGGGCTGTGTGGACCTCTGCACCGCCCAAGTCCTCAGCCGTGACGACTTCTCCTGTCGCTGCTTTGACAAGTGGAGGGCCTGCGAGGAAAATGGTGCCATTGCCCTTGACGATGATCGATTCATCGCTCATGGCTGGGACGTAAGCCCCACCTGCAGTACAAGAGCCTAGAACGGCTGCAACTTGAGGAATGCCATCTCCGGACATTCGTGCTTGGTTACGGAAGATACGTCCAAAGTGGCCAATGTCTGGGAACACTTCGTCCTGCATAGGTAGGAACGCACCACCTGAGTCGACGAGGTACACACATGGAAGGTGATTCTCGTGAGCAACCGTTTGTGCACGGATGTGCTTCTTGACCGTCATTGGGTAATAGGAACCACCCTTGACGGTTGCATCGTTGGCTACGAAGAGAACTTCTCGGCCGTGGACACAGCCGATACCTGTGACGATGCCTGCGGAGTGGGCACGACCATCGTAGAGGTCGTATGCAGCTAAGGGTGAAAGTTCGAGGAACGCCGTTCCAGGATCGATGATGCGCTCAATACGCTCACGTGCAAGCATTTTGTTGCGACTTCGATGGCGTTCAACGTACTTCTCACCACCACCTTGGTGGACAAGATCGAGGCGCTCGCGCAGCGTTTCAATGAGGGTAAGATTGTGCTCTCGGCGAGCAGAATAATCAGGATCGGCTTTGTTCACTCGTGTCGGTAGTCGATCCATGTGCTTCCACCTATCCCGACCACTCCGGTTCAAGCCTTCAAGGCATCGTGGGCTTAGACACCGAGCATCAATCGACCAATGTCACGAATTCCTGGAGCAAGACCGACGATAAGAACAGCGAGAACAATCAACAAACGAAGGTGCTTCTGTCGGTTTTCGACACGCATCTCAACGAAAATGTACGTGATGGTTCCAACCAGAATGGCCTTGACGATGGCGAACAGCCAAGCGCCTTCAACACCCCACCCCATGTCTCCAGAGCCGCCTCCACCGTACTGGATTACTGCGTCGCTCAATGGATGCTTTTCGGAGTATCCGAAATAATCGATGCCGACCATGGTTGCGAAACCATCGCACAATTGCCCAAACACCATGGCAAGAACCAACGGGCTTGCAAGCAATGCCTTGTTGGAGAGTTGTTCAATGGGATGCTTGGCAACGACCTTTTCTTCAGCTTCCCATGACTTGATTGTGATACCTTCTGGAAGAACACCTGCTTCAAAGCCAGTGAGTTTGAGTTGACGTGCATCGTCTTTGCCCATGCGGTATAGGACGGCACAAATGAGCCCAGGAATGCCGAGAACAATCAATGAAGGCCAAAAGACGACATCGTTGGGCATGCGTCCTGATTCTTGGAGCCATGGTGTTGCAGCCAATTGTGCCCAATGACCCAATCCGACGAAACAGGCACCGACTGCAAAGGCAAGGAGACCTCGAGTGATCGTTGGCCACTCCCGAGTGGCATGGAAGGTGAAAATGAGACTCGCAAAGCCGATGCCAAGTCCGATGATGACCCACATCAAGCCCATATCATGGACAGCATATCCTGGACGGAACAAGATGGCCCACATGAACAGGAGCGCAAGGCAGAGGATTGGGACAATTCGCATGCGGATGTTAAGCTCGCCAAGGTCTCCACCAACATCGTCCCATTTCTTCCCGACCAAATGGGATACAAGTCCAATTGCAATCAGCCATGTGGCTAAGTGAAGGTGGATGATCGGTGAGATGAGCAACCAATCGATCGATGAAGGGAAGAAGTCAGCATCTTCGAGCACACGGAAAATGGGTGCAAGACAAACCCAAGCGATGAGAGCGATCATCATCTTGTCATCAGCCGGCAACTGAAGCGTACGGAACAGGGCTTGGAAAACAACAACGGATGCAAGAAGTCCGAACGTGTAGATGGCTGTATTTTGGTACGAGTACCCTGCATCGCCTTGCGCACCTGCATCTTGTTGAATCGGTTCCCAAATAATCGGACGTAGTCCGTTATCCCAGACTGTTTCAGGCATTAAGAGCAAACCAAGAATGACACCAATAAGGAGGAACAGTAAGATTCTGGTCAAGGTTTGCTCGACCATGGACAATCGGGTTGAAGGGAGCGCAGGCTGATGTGTTGCAAGAACTTCATCAATCGACTCGATGGTTGCCATGCTACGCCCTCGTTCTAGCGAGAAGGGTCTGAGAGATATCTCTTCCCTCTATATTCACTCTTCTTCTTCAGCAATGACACGAGGTTCGTGCTCTTCAATGAAGGAAACCTTGCCGCAATCAACAGCATCACGAAGCACGGTAACAAGACGGAACTTCATCATAGCAGCGTTGGTGTCGAACAGCATGGTTTGTGGGATGACGATGTTCAAATCGTCACCATCGAACGAGACACCGAAGTCAGAGTGACCGGTGTTTGATTCGAGGAGTGCAGCAACCTTCTCTTCCTTTCCTTCAACGACCTTAACGATCTTGAAGTTGTACTTGAG
>JAAXIR010000188.1 GCA_012270265.1 Candidatus Poseidoniales archaeon | reverse complement strand
CCTGTCATCAATTGGGTTGCACTCGATGACGATGGCGGTTCAGCTGCCTACGGTTCAATCATCGGAAACTTCTCAGAAAGCCTCACGACAACGCCTGGAGCCACCCAACGTTGTGCGCCATTTGGTCTGTTTGCAGTTGTCCTCCACGAGAGCACATCAACATCATCGACGAAATTATCTCTCTTTTCAGGCGATGATGCCGATCTGGCGTGGCAAGTCGACCTCGGCGACACAAAAGCCGCACGCTCAACTCCGGTACTAGCGGATGTTGATTTGGATTGTAAATTCTAACTCATCGGGAGCTATGACACAGTTTCCTCGCTTCAGGTCGACGTATGGTCACCAGAATTGTACTGTGACGAGTCTGGTTGGCAAAGTGGGGGGCATTCAAACGAGTTAATGTGGTCGTGGACCAACACAGATTACAGAATTGGAATCACAAGCCCGCATTTCCAAACACGACAGAGCAACCATCTCTCCGTCACTCAGCCGCTTCTAGCAGATTTGGAACTTGACGGACAACCGGAACTTGTCCTCACTGTTGTCGACTCCACAACAGATGACCCGCATATCATCAGTTTGCCACTCGGAGCGAGCGCTCCAACTGTAAACTGGGATGTTACACTCGACAGAGGAACGCATCCGAGCGACCCTGCTTGGGCTCAACTTGATGCGCAAACATCCGTTGTTGTTGCGACAACCATCGACGAGAACTCAGGCAACATGTGGATTTGGAGAATTGACGGAAGTACAGGGTCAAACGATTGGGGTCGTGTTGCATTATCAGGCACAGATGCGGATTCGGATGCGCCACGACTTCGTTTACCTAGTCCAGTTGTTGTTCAACTCGATGGAGATGCTGCGCCAGAGATGATTCTCACAGTGCCAACTGATGCCAATGGTCGGACCGTAGGCTTAGGAGCTCGTTTCATTGGCATGGAATTGACGTCGACCGAGGAAATTTTTACTTTCCGTGCTCGCAATGGCTATGCTGATGCAGCACCTCTACCGATGGATCTGGATGACGATGGTGTACACGATCGCTTGTGCTGGGCAACTTGGTATTCTGCATCCTCTGTAACATTCGACAGAGAGGGAATGGTGGGTTGCCACGACTTGACCGATGACCCCCCTTCAGAGGTGTGGAACAAGGTCATGAACAGAGGGGGATCGGGGAACGACAACGACGAAATTGCTGGTGCGCCTCCCGTCTGGAGGGATATCGAGGGAGAGGGAGATCCTGAAGTCGTTGTAGCATTTGGCCGCCGTATCTTCGTTTTCGAAGGCGACACTGGATTCGATAATGAGGTCTCTGAGGGATGGGATGAGCCGCTCTCAATGCCGCATCGTGTGTGGTCTGCTCCTGCCTTCGCAGACCTCGATGGTGATGGATATCTCGACATGCTGTACGGAGATACGCTTGTTTCGCAACGTTTGCTTGATTTGGCACCGTTACCTGATGGAAATGGTATTTCCTTCAATCCTGTATCACCAGATCCAGGGCAAACACTGACAGTCACAGGCCAGTTTGCCAATATCGGGACGTGGGAAAACGAGGACAACATTGACTGCGCATTGTACATGAACGGTCAAGAGTTAACACGAGTCCGCTTCGAGGATCTTGAACCACTCTCCCCCAGCGGAGAAGGGGGTCCTGCAACCTTTAGCGTCGATGTCACCGCCACCCTAGGTACACACACCTTCGAACTCGTACTCGACATGAATCAGAACCTCAGCGAGGCACGAGAAGACAACAACATCGAGCAAGTGACGTTGACTGTCGTTGAACCATACGATGTCCTCATCCAAGGTCCTGAAACCGTAACAAGAGTCGAACCAGGAACAAGCGAAATTGTCGATGTTACTATCACTGCAACAGGTTCACGGACAGCAAATTGGAATCTCTCCTATGATACATCGAACTTGCCAACGGACTGGACTGTTGAACCACAAGCCGGAGTGAACTTGGAAAACGTTGAGCTAGTTCCCTCAGCACCAATTACCGTTCCCTTCGTCGCCACCTTACCAACAGATGCGCTTGGCGATGAGGATGGGTACATCGAGGTCATTGCAACTCTCACAACGGACTCCAGTGTCCAAGAAACGTCATGGATTCCGATTGAAGCACTTCGCACACGTGGATTATCGCTCGTGGGATCGTCAGGCCTTTCCTTCACTGAGGGCTTCGGTCTACCAGGTCAAACAGCAGAGTCATACGTACTTATCGAAAATCTGGGAAACGCTGTTGAAACAACAACGTCCATCGATTGGACAAATCCATCCTGGGGAGGGACACCTGTACTTAACGACGGATCAAATAATGTCTACTCCATCACGCTCCAACCAGGAGAAAAAAGAGAACTGAAAATCCTCCTTGATGTTCCGGGCTCGACAACGTACGGCGGGACCACAACTACAACACTGACGACATGCATCGGCAGTGGAGATGACACCTTGTGCCGCTCTCTGGATGCAAATTTCACAGCGGTGGGTTCGCACACATCACCAGTGCACATTCGAACGGTTCCTGACATGGAACATGCGTTTGAATTCAAGATGCTCTTGCCTCAATCTGGAACGTTAAGTTGGGATCTCAATCAAGCGAACATTGCGCTTCCAAACTGGCAGTGGAACGTTACCAGCGGAGGTAGCCTACAAAATGGAATCCTTACAGCAAGCGGCCCCGCAAATTCCCTCCACACCGTCCATCTTGAGGTCTACATTCCAACCAACGCACCTCCTCAGCGGCTTACGTTCGATGCAGATGAACAGTCCCCCCTAGCACATCATGCATTCGATTTGAGCATCCACGTTCTACAGATTCATCGTGCAGGGTTGACCGTTATTGATCCACAACCATCGCTTGAACCGCATGGCTTCAACGTGAGTACACCTCATCAACTCCTCATTCAGCTCGAGAATCCTGGGAACGGTGAAGACACATACGAGTTTACTGCCAGTGTCATGACCACAGAGACCATCTCATCTGACGATGTTCAGTTCACCTATTACAATCAAATCAGAACGTTGGGGCCTCTGGCTACGACAATCATGCCACTCGACATTGAACTGAGCAGTACCCTACCTGCTGCACAACCGTTCTATCTCGAATTTGAATGGGCATCGATGGTCAACAAGTCTGTCACAGCGACCACTACACTTTTGATCGAAGCAGAACAGAGGCACGAATGGGACATTACTGTCGTCAATGGACCACAACAAGATGTTCAACCAAACAGTGACCATGTTCTTGAATTCAACATAACCAACATCGGGAACTTTATTGATGACGTGCAACTAATTCCATCGCTTTCACTTGCTACTGCATCCAACGATACCGCAACTTGGAGTGCACACGATACGATAACGTCGTCAATGCTTGAAGTCAATGCCTCTGAAACACTGAGTGTTGTTCAAGCCATACCTTACGCTTGGATGGATGCAAATGCAAAATTGACCTATACGGTAGTCTCATCTGGATATGTGCTTGATGTGGTCGAAGTGGACCTTTCTGTTATGGAGTATTCCGAATGGGAACTCAATCTAGCAAACAGCAATCTCGAAGTTGCGCCAGGAGGCGATATGATTCAAGTTGAACTCGAGCAAAAAGGGAATACACCCTCCACTCCTTACTTGACGAAATATGGCCAAGGATGGAACATAACGCTCCCAGAAGGCGAACTCATGGAACCTGGTCAAACATCGACAGTTGACATCTATGTCGAAGCGCCAGTAGACGCCCGAGAAGGAGATGTCAACATATTGGAAATTCGTGTTTCTGATGCTGTAGGCAAAGGTGCTGAAGTGTTTGAAGTCCCCGTTCGAGTCATCGGATCATCCAGTTATGATCTCCAAATGGAGAGTGATTGGTATGTCAGCTCTGCAGGTGGATATCCTCTTGCATGGATCGAAAACACTGGAAACGATTTGGCCGATATTGACTTTGATTTCACTGAAATTCCACAAGGTTGGTCTGCCAATATCGACACGCCAATCCAATTGGTGCCAGGAGAGATTCGGGGAATACCAATTCATCTCGTGCCGTCATCCGATTGGGACAAATCAAATGTTGAACTAACCGTTGAGGTGACGCACTCAAACCTTGGAACGCAGATGATTGACTTCACAATTCGATCGTCAAATATCTCGTTTTTGTCAAGCCCAGTGCTTTGGGGAAGAAGCAACACCAATTTGAATGTTGAAGTCCACAACACTGGGACAGATGAAATTCAAGGAACCTTCTCCTCTGTTTCTGACAGCACGTACACGTTTTCGGTTTTGCAAGGAACAAATTACGTCAACCTTACCGGTGGTGAGGAGCGAATTCAACTCATTCTCATCGGAAGGGATGCACCTCAGACGTCTGTGACATGTTCCTTTGTCAACACTGCCTTCTCGGAACTTGGTCGAGGCACATACACTGGTGATTTGGTCAGCTGTGAAATCAGCGGAGATCCGACCCAGAACACCGAACTTTCGTTTGTTGCGAGTTCAAGCAGAGGAGACATAATTCCAATACAAACCTCAAGGTTCACGATTTTTGCAAACGAATCAACGTATGCAAACTTGAGTGTTCTGAACTGGGATCCTGCACCTGGCATGTTGACGATGATTGTCTCAGCATACGATGAGTACGGGAATGTCCTATCGAGCATAGAGAAAGAGGTAATTG
>JAAXIR010000162.1:2552-4680 GCA_012270265.1 Candidatus Poseidoniales archaeon | reverse complement strand
TCACAGGAATACCAAGTGGGCGATGAATGGGAAGGGTTGCTCCTTTCCAATCCTCCCCGATGATTTCGAAACGTTCCAAGATGGCCCCAGGTGCACCAGGAACGTTGGATTGACGCATGTACAATTCTTCAACGCCTTGATCGGACGATACAATCCGTACACCCCAATCTTCCGTTGTTTCAAGCTTGAATGTCTTTGGAAGGTTCTTGGCCGACATCAGTGTGTCTCCTTTGGCATCGATGGCCCTGCCCGTTGCTTCGATGTACATGTCCATCCGATCCGAATTCGAAGCATAGTCGAGCGGCATCATACCTTGGAACGAGGTCTCTTCACGGATATCGTACCTGGAATCTGGAGCTGCAGTGAGTTGCATCTCGGAAGGTATGTCACGGAAGAATGTCGTTGCTGGCCACCAGAAGCCATCAACGAATCGATGCTGTTGAATCATCATCGAATCGACGCTTGTTTCACCGACTCTGAATTGTTGAGGGACATCAACGCTTAATGAGAGAATATCACCAATCGTTGATGCGAATTGTGTCGATTGAGGTACACCTTCAATGAAGGTCTCAGCACGGACAAGATTCTCCAAATCGACGAAGACCGCATAGGCATAATCCAATCGTTGGCCGATATCGTAACTCATGGCAACGGATAGTCGAGGGACGGTGAGGTTGTCCTGCCTTGTAAACTCAGCCCGCAGAGATACATCTCTCGATGTCTCCGTATCCAAACCGAATATCTGTAATTCAGCGGAAGAAAGTTCGATTCCATTCATGGGGATGTACAGTCGTTCTAGCGCTGGAAGCCAGTCTTCCAAGTCCATTTGGAATTGGTAGGTTGGAATCTCGTCTTCAAGGTAGAAGACGTAGTTGATCTCAATCTTGCCCGCTGGCAATTGAGGTAACCAAGTGCGAAGATGCCAACTGCGGCGTTTCTCGAACGTCACACCAAGTTCTTCGAGCAACTCGACATCGATTCCAACCAACTCGCGATCGGTAATGACACCATCATCGAGGAACCTCATCAATGGATAAGCGAACGAAAGATTGCTCTGAGAGAAGGTCTCTTCCAAAACTGCGAGTTCGGTTCCATCGATGATGTAATCTTCGAGAACGTCTTCGATGACAAGGCGTTTTGATTCCGTCAGATTCGTTAGTTTTGAGAGATTGAAATCGAGCACCGCGCGCTCGACTGCTTGCATGTCAAGACCGTGTTGCCATGCCGGTTCGTCCGCGACGAGGGACCCTTTGCGCATGTCAGCAACAATGTCGAAACTCTCTCCCGTTGTCATATCGATTCCATACGCAACATCCGATGCTTCACCTGTCGTATCGCCAGCATTCGACACAAGGCCATACACCAAGTCGTTGACGAGACCACCGATACCAACAACATCGCCAAGGAAGAATGAGAGAGCTTCAACGCCCTCTCCTTGACTGAAATCAGGAATTTCAAGACCGCTTGAATCAAGATCGCTTGGAAGAACAATCTCGAGATTTGCTGGAAGTGGTTCCATGCGCATCATGCCGTTCAGACCGAGGAAGGGATCGTCGTACGTGCTAACATCTTCCATCGAAACACTGAATGGTGCTGAAACTTGTCGTTGCAAGGAGTAACGTGCGCTCCCCTCAGGCCCTGTTGAATTTGGATCGATCGGAGAATATCGTTGGACCGATTGAACATTGGATATTTTTGCGCTTAAGGAAGCCTGGGCCTGATCGGCATCCACCCAGAATCGGAAGTGGTCTCCATCCATCGTCAGAGGTGTTGTTGCATTGGTCATTTGGACCATGATCGACGTGATTGGCGTATCCGCTTGGAATCCGACCGAATCACCGAGATTCAATTGGAATGCTGCTGGTAATCCCTCGAGACGAATGGCGTTCCGCTGAGCACCTTGCTCACCACCATAGGTGATGGTTCCAATCGGTTCACTGGCCGTATACACCAACTTTTCCGGGTCTTGGACAACACTCAACAGACCAGGTCGATTTGAGATCATGGCGGACTGTGCGGTAACATCTGAAAAGTCGGTGCCAGAATGACGTATGTGACCAACAAGGAGCGCTCCAGATTGTTGACCACCCAATTCGAGAGACCGGATGCTCGTTACGGGGTCATACGA
>JAAXIR010000162.1:0-2542 GCA_012270265.1 Candidatus Poseidoniales archaeon | reverse complement strand
TGAGATAGTTGAGCAGCCCCTTCGTGCGCTCGGTTGCTGGTAAGAGGGGCGTAGGATTGGAAGACGCGAGATATGTTCGATATTCGCAAACTCATCGCCACAGGTACGAGAGGATCAACCGGGCCATCTCTTCCATCGACCTGTTCAATTTCCGTATCTTGCGAAAGCAAAATGTGATCGGAATCGGTCAACCAAGGATGGTCGCTACTTCCAATGGCCATCGAAATGACACCAAGACTGCTTGGGCTGCGAACAGAACCATCGTTCCATGTTTGACGAACTTGACTGAGACAAAGCACCTCAAGTTCACCTCCAGAACTACCAGCAGTTCCAACAATGAGATCTGGAAGTGTGTTGAGAATGGAACCCAAATCGAGGACAACCTCAACCAATGTGAGCAGTGCGTTATCCAGCAGTTGTGAGATGGTGTTGAGGTCTGGATTGTTGAAATTGACGCGAGATAAACCGGTCGATGAGAGCTGGAAGCTGCCTTTGAGAATAAGCACCTCTGGAAGGTTCTCAACATGAATCGAAAGCGAGCTGACATCGCTCGCATAGCCTCCACGCATCATCGTAGAATTGTACGATAACGACTTGATTCGCTCCGTTCCTGCGACCATGATCAATGTCGCAGGAGGTGCTGCAGGATTGACAGGGAGTGTCAGATCGTTTTCGTTGGCCGTTGCATCACCTGAGAAGTTCTTGATGGCAAGGATGAATGAGAGACGGTCTGGAATGTCACCGGGTAGGTTCGAGCTTCCGGGGGCTTCACCAATCATCGTGAAGATGGCATTGATTTCCTCTTGAGGGAGCGTACCTGAAGGGATGCCACGTATCCACAAGCGTGAATCGGTGATGTTACCAAAGGTTCCACCTTCGAGCGTGTTGCTTCGGTCTTCGAAGTAATGGAGCCACAAGTCTGCACCAACATCGCTGTACAATTCGACCGTATCGAACGTGTTGTCACCGAGGTTGTCGTTTCGTAAGACAAGATCGACTTCTTCCGGCAAGATGTTTGAGCCGTATTCAGGATGGAATCCAACGTCGATGTAGCCCATATCGATGACTTCTGCCTGACCTTGTGAATCGACTTGGTCAAATTGCAAGAAGCCTATACCGACGCCATAACCACATTTGTGCGTCTCGCTGACCGAACTGTGGTCGTTGAACACATCGTAGTAGGTTTCATCGCATTCTGTCTGTTTATTCGAAGCATCCGAATTTGTGTTCCGTATCGAAATCGAGTACGGAGCGGAAATACTCGTCAATGAAAGAGCGTCAGCAGGCAAAGCACCACCTGTCAAGAAGTCGGTCAAGAGTCCGAAAATGTTACCAATTGTGTTTGAGATACTGAAGCGGAATTCTTGGATGCCGACCTCCACTCTGAAATTGTTGGGCGGCTGGGTCAAGCGCGTGTCCAAGACCAACGCATAGGACTGAGAGTCCTGAATTGCTGAATCAAATGCAAGTCCCTTCAGGAGTGAAACTTCCATATGAGCAAGCTCATCCCAAATTGGGTCGTTCTCGTTCAGATAATCAACCTTCCATTGGAACGTTGGGCGTAGCCAAAGTGTATCGGGAATGTTCAGTGGATTGAGTGGATTGAGTGGAGGTTCAAATCCAAAACCTTCGTTCAATGTAAACAAACCGAGCACGGTCAATGATATGGATACCTCATCTACTGCATCTCCATCAAGATCGTGGTAATTCTCAAACAGAACGAGGTCTGTTCCGACGAACAATTCGCCAGTGAACGTCCCGTAGTCCCACGCTTCATATTGCGGACCGTTGTCCCTGCTCGAGAAATTGATGTACAAAGCGTAGGTGTTGATACCGACTGCTAGTGGGTCAGTGACATCCCAGGATTCGAGCGAAAAGAGCGTTTGAACGAGATTGTTTGGCCAACCCTCTGGTTGCGTGCTTGTATCGAGTAGAACTTCATAGGGGCGCGGGTGATCAGGCTCGAATGGTGAAGTGTCACGCAACTCGGCTTGACTCAGATATTCTGTGGAGTCGTTGAGTGGATCACCTTCTCGGCTCTCTCGCTTCGCAGCCTCGACCAAAGCCAGTGATGAAGTGGATGAGCCTGCTGCAACAACGGCATCATCACTCGATTCTTGGAATTCCATCAAGTCGGAAAGCTTCTCCATCAAATCGAAATCGTCCTGTTCAACGGAAACATCGGCTTGAACTGGCTGGAAAATAGGAACAAGAAGGACCAGCACCAAGAATGCGGCCAATCGTCCGCGTTTTGGTTGATGCAATCCTGGTCGAATCAACCGAATCGCTTCCTCGACCATGATAACAGGTTGAGGAACTCATATCTGAACCCATCCCCGTCTTGTTTGAACAAATAGGGATTCTTTCTTCTGGTTTCAGCGTTGGAACAGTTGCTCAGAAGAGCATGATGGACAGATGACAATGGCTTCCTTGACATCGATTGGCATCGGAACTTGGAATTCGAGGCCACAACTCGAACAGGCCCCCATTAGCAGATTCACGTCGTTAGGAATATACTCAGCAACTGGTTCCTCTTTTGGAT
>JAAXIR010000252.1 GCA_012270265.1 Candidatus Poseidoniales archaeon | reverse complement strand
ATTGGGCTATGTCGCAACGAGTAGGGGTCGTTGGTTGTGGCAGGTGGGGGTCGAAGCATCTCCGTGCGTTGGAATGTTTGGCGATGGAGGCAGACATCGAATGCATCGTTGCATGCGATGTGAATCCAATCGCACTAGCACGGGTTGAAGATAATCGTATGTTGTTGCACAATGATCCACACACACTTGTCGAGCAGTTCAACCTCGATTCTGTTATCGTAGCAACGCCCAATGAAACCCATTACGAACTCGGAACGATGTTTCTCAACAAAGGAGTTAATGTCTTTCTTGAGAAGCCAATTGCAACAACGTTTGATGATGCTTCATCGCTTGTCTCCACATCCGTTCACGAAGGTAAGACTCTCAAGAGCGGATTCCTTCTACGATTTCATCCGTGCATCATCGATGCAAGAACCCAAATCCGATCAGGCAAAATCGGAGCCATTCAATCTATACGGTATTCCAAGAACGTGCAGCGTCGTGGTGATGAGTCGTCGCATGCATTGGACACATTAGCGATTCATGGAGTCGATTTGGCAGAGTTTCTTCTCGATGGACAAACCCCATTGCGGATTTCCGAAGTCGTCGGTTCTCGTACATCTTGTGCATTGATTCTGGAATATCCAAATCAAGTCGAGATTTCCATCGATGTTGGATGGGAGACTGAAGCCGACGTTGCTGAATTGGAAGTCATCGGAAGAAACGGTCAGATTCTTGTTCAATTGCAGCAACACGAACAATATGAGATTCTGAAGGAGCATTCTACAATCCAATCTGTTCAATCCAATCACACCCCACTCGAAGCTGTTCTTCTTGACTTCCTTCAGCCGAATTCTGCATCCCTTGCAGCCCCAACAGGTTCCATTCTTCGAACCATCAAATGCGTAGAGCTGGCTCGTTTGCAATTAGCAGCACAAGGACGTTCAAAGACACGAGAATTGAAGAGATGAACCTAACTGGGTCAAACATGAGCCCCGAACGTGTCATGCTCTGGCTTCTTGCCGGTGTCACCATTGCTTCTTTTGCAACTTGGTTGATTCAAGACTCTGTCTTCGATGCAGCGGTCGCATTTTCGATTCTTTCCATGATCGTCGCCATTCTCTGGGGAGCGAGTCACTATGAGAAGACCATTCGATTGAGCGGGATGAAAAACGGTGGCATCCTCAACATCCTCACCTTTGTTGCTGTAACTGCAGGACTCACCTATTGGTGCATTTATTTCTACGATTTCCCAGTTGTCGGTTCGATCATTGGCAGCATCGGAACCAATGCCTACATTTGGTGGACCTTTGGTATGCTTGAACCGGGCACACCGTCGGCGTAAGTGTGCCAAGTGTCAAAAGCCTCCGAGATAACATTGCTCCGATGGCCAAGCACGGTGAGCATCCTGAACTTCCTCATGAATTGGAAGAATTGTTGGAAGCAGACGTTCATACCATCTTTCTGAAAGCGGATTGTCCCCCTCGTGTCAAGCGAGGGACCATTGGCCAACTCAAGCTGGTTGAATTGGAATCAACCGATGCTTGGGACAATCTTCGTTTGGAATCGCTTCAGGAGTCGTTACGAACTGTTGTTGAAGAGAATCAACACAGGAGCGATTGTTTCCTCGAAATCGACCGAAAGGGTTGCCAGGTCCTTCAGCTCGGAGATTTGAGGGTCACCTGTGCAAGCCCGCCATTTTCGGATGCACGGGAAATTACCGTTGTCCGTCCCGTAGCAAAACTCTCACTCAGTGACTACAATCTTGATCCGAAAATTGTTGAGCGCTTGTCCAACCATCATCGTGGAGTCTTCATCTGTGGACGCCCTGGTTCTGGAAAGACGACACTCGCTCAGGCCATTGCTGAGTATCTCGATGACGACATCGGCGCCATGGTCAAGACAATGGAAGCACCTCGAGATTTGCAACTTGCTGAACGTATCACACAATACGCTCCGTTGGAAGGAGATTTGGAGAAAACTGCGGAGATCATCTTCCTCGTACGTCCTGATTTCGTCATCTTCGATGAGGTCCGACGTGCTCGCGACTTCGAGATCTTTGCTGATGTTCGGCTTGCAGGAGTTGGATTACTCGGTGTTACGCACGCAAACTCTGCCCTTGAAGCCATTCAACGGTTGATTGGAAAAGTTGAGTTGGGCCTTGTATCTCAAGTGCTGGATACCGTATTGCACGTTGAATCAGGTAAAATTCAACAGGTTCTCGAATTGAGAATGACTGTCAAGCCTCCATCGGGAATGCAGGAAGAATTGGCTCGACCAGTCATCGAAGTTGTTGAATTCCCAACAGGTAAGGTGACGCACGAGATGTTTGCCTTCGGTTCTGAACTTGCAGTTGTCCCCGTAACGGAAACGAGTCAGAAGAAACCACTCCAACAATTGGCGCAGAAACAACTCATTCATACCATTCGACAATGGGCGGGCGTTCACGTTCGAGTCCAATTTACGAGCGATACTGCAGCTACTGTTTATGCCCCGAGCAATATGATTTCGACGCTCGTTGGTCGCGGAGGAGACAATGTTCGTGCATTGCAAGATCAGCTTGGAGGCTTGCGATTAACCATTGAGTCGCTCGACGATATGCCCGATTCGGATGATGTTTCAGAACACTCGATTTGGAGTGATGATCAAGATCGGAGGGCGTATCAGAGCCGTGCATATGAGCAACATGGGCGCTCCAAAAAGACGCGGAAAGGCCGTCGTCGGTGAGAAGGAGACTTCTTGAAGAACGGTCACGCCCGAGAAGCATGGCGCAGCAGGACGATGGTTCAGGTCGTGCTCCTGTTGTTATCGTCCGGCCTACAACTTCAGTCACCAGTGGCGTAGCAGTCACCCAGAAACTCGTAGGGGCTGCCGTTGCATTTGGAGACATTCTTCGACGGACATTTGGCCCCAACGGCCTGGACAAAATGATGTACAAAACCAATGGAGAGAATGCTATTACAAACGATGGTGCGAAAATCGTTGCAGATCTACTCGTCAAGCATCCTGCAGCAAAGGCCTTCGTTCAACTCGCTGAATCACAAGAAAATGCATGTGGTGATGGTGTTACAGGCTGCTTGCTGTTTGCAAGTGAATTGATGAAAGAGGCGGGGCGCTTGCTCGAACGAGGGGTCCATCCTCTCGTATTGGTCGAGGCCTACCAAGATTCGATTGTTGAAACTCTGAATGTTCTCGATGACCGTTCGATGGAAGATGTGAGTGGAGATACGTTGCAATCCGTTGCAAGAACGGCCATGGTTGGGAAATCTGCTGAAGCTGGCGGCGACGCATTAGCGAAACTCTTGGTCGAATGCATGATGACTGTCCAATCCAGCGGCAGGCCTGTTCGAGCAGAGAACGTTCGAATGACAAAGCGAGGTCATGATTCACTCCAAGAAACACGATTGATCAAAGGCGTTGTTATCGACAAGAAATTTGATTCTGAACGAACACCAAAGATCAACGAACCTTGCAATGTCCTCACCTTGACATGTCCGCTGACAATACAGAAAACGAAGCGTGATGCTGAAATTGAGATTGAACGACCTGAACAGATGCTTGCATTCTTAGATGCTGAAGAACAACTGATCAAAGAGAAAATCAATCTCCTCAAACAATCCGGTGCACAAGCCATCTTCACCTCAAAAGAAGTTGACGAGCGCATTCAACATGCTTGCAACAACAATGGAATCCTTCTTGTTGGAATGATGGAAGATGATGGAATTGAAGACATCGCCGCCGCCACCGGTGCGACACTCATCAACCACCTTGATGATGCAACAGCAGAAAGTCTTGGTTCGCTCGAATCAGCGAACGTCGATGTATCTGAACGAGAGGACGGTCGTCGTACTCGACTCATTGTGGACGTCGGTCCAACGTCTGGCCTTGTCACCATCGACGTTGGTGGCGGGCAAGGTGCTGCTGTCGAAGAATACATCCGAGCCATGTACGATGCTCTACGGACGCTTGAATCCGTTATCGATCAACCTGGAACAGTGCTCGGTGGAGGGTCCTTCCACATCGCTGCAGCACTCCATTTGAGAGAACGGGCAGAATCCATCTCTGGACGTCAACGCCTAGCTATCGAAGGGTTTGCTCGAGCACTGGAAACAATTCCAAGTACACTCGCCCTCAACGCTGGAGAAGATCAGATCGACACCTTGCTCCAACTGCGTGCTGCGCATCGAAACAGGACCGAACGTTTCGGCGTATGCAAGAACGGTCGTATTGGTGAAATCGAAGGAGTTCTACTCTCCTCCTCCACCGTTTCCCATGCTTTGCAGGCAGCAGTCGAGACCGCTTGTGGCCTTCTTCGAGTTGACCAAGTCATCTCATCCCGTGGCGATTGAGCAAGTGGTCTCATCACATGCTTGATAACAAAGACATACAAGAGGTCGATAACGGGTGCAACCATGGACTCGGGAAAACCTCGCGCATTACTTAGCGTATGGGACAAAACTGGCATCGTCGAATTTGCAACTTCGCTTGTCAATCTTGGCTTTGAATTGATTTCAACAGGAGGGACTGCACGCAAACTGAAGGAAGCTGGACTTGAAGTCATGAGCGTTTCCGATGTTACGCAGCATCCCGAAATTTTTGATGGTCGAGTCAAAACCCTTCACCCGGCTATCCACGGCCCACTCCTTGCACGACTTCAGAAAGAAGAAGACAGAATCGGTATGGAAGAACTTCAGTACACACCAATCGCTC
>JAAXIR010000230.1:1921-4694 GCA_012270265.1 Candidatus Poseidoniales archaeon | reverse complement strand
AGCCAACTCTGAATCGTCTTGGTCCCATCAATTTGAAGCTGGCTATATTTCAACCCAACCACTCGTGGTAGACGACTCCGTTTATGTCCGAACTTCGGGATTTTGGACGGGAGAGGAGCGCCCACTCGTTGCAGCATTTGAACTTCAAACTGGAAATGAAATATGGACGTATACCTCACAAACATCGCTTCAGCACGATATGGCGCCTCTCTTGTTTGTTGAAGCCGGCAGTGGAACGTGTGGTGTTTGGAATGACCTTCTTTTGGTCGGTTGGACAGATGGAAAACTAACCGCCCTCTCACCAACAAACGGCACTCTTGTCTGGCAGAATCAAACCGAGGTCGATATCATTGGTCTTACTGGAAAGATGGTTCTCGATGGCGACCAAGTGATTGTTCCAACACGCACAGGGTTGTCGAGTTTCTGCCTTTCGGATGGGACGCAATTACTCGATATCGATACAGGAAACATTGGTTGGAGAAATGGAGTTGCAATGATCGAGCACGGCTACGCCTATGGTGACGAAAATGGCTATTTGCATGAGGTTGATCGAAATGGAAATGTTACAAGCACATTTCTTGGCGATGGAAAAATTCGCCACGCGCCACTCGATACTCGACATGGTTTGTTTGTTCACATGCAAACAGCGCAAGGATCAACCATCTATCTGAATGGGACCGCTCTAGCAAACATGGGCGGTTCACCAGCCATGCCCCTTGCACACAATGACCGGATTTATGCTGCAACAAGTGATGAATGGATTTCTCTTCTCTGCGATGAACAATCGTGCGCAGTTGATTCGGTTGTACCGTTCCGTTCAAATGGTGAACTGTCGATACGTATCGTTGAATCAGGGATTGAAATCTGGGCTCCATCCAACACTCCTGATGGAGGCTGGGGGGTCTTCAACCAAACCTCATTGGTTCGAATGGAAACGACAACTTTCGACACGTACGGAACTGCTGCACCTGGTTTTGCTCAAGGCGTGATTGCCTTGGGCAACGATGCAGGAATTCTCTCGGTTGGTTTCCAATCGAGCAATGAACACTCACTAGATACCACAGAAACCGACGTTGTTGGGCTATTACATCTCGTTGCTGTACTCGGTCTGTTCCTGCTCACATGTTTCGTTTTTGCTTCGCGCGACTGGCAACAATTTGCAAAAATAGGTTCAGCGTTTCTTCTTGTATTCGCTATCGCAGTTGTTCCCGACCTTTCTGTGAAACTCGCCGAACAAACATCGCCCAATCGTGATGTGGAATGGGATTCATCTTGGCCAAGTGAATGGAAAGGCACACAGGTGATTGTGTTCGAAATTAACGGAACAGAGCAGGTTATCGGTGGGCTCGAACCACAAGATTCAGTGTACGGACTGACGCTCTTAGCGTGTGAAAATTTAGGGATTTCAACCGAAATTGAACAACAATATCTCGGTGCTTATCTCGTTTCGTTCAATGAAACGGTTGGCGATGGCTGGGAATTCACCATCGATGGAAGCCGAGTTCCACTTGGCATGGCTGATGCACAACTCGACGAGGACTCAATCGTTGAATGGAGACCTGCTTGAGCGGTAACACTCAAGGCTCACCGCTAAGTCGGTGAATCATGTTGAGCGCCATAGGCACCCACGGGCCTACCGTCTCACCTATTGCAATGGGGCTGTTGAATACTGCATTTCTTGCGGTTGCAGTATGGTTGCTTATCAAACCCCAGAAAAATTCCGAATCATGGTTTTGGCCCTTGCTCCTGTTTGTCGGATTAGCAACCTTCTCGCGTGTAGCTCTCAGTTTCATTCCGAACGTGATGCCTGTGACCATCATGGCTGTTATGGTCGGATCGAAGTTTGGCGCTCAACGAGGCATTTCCTTTGCCATTCTCGTCACACTCGCAAGCAATGCAGTTCTCGGGCATGGTTGGTGGAGTCTCTTCCAAATGATTGGATGGGGCTCGGTTGCGGCTGTCGCATCGATGATACCAGTCCATGATTCGAGCGGAAATCTCTCAATGAACCGACTTCTTTTCGCATCGTTGTGGAGTGTTCCAATCTTCAGCATCATCGTCTCATTCTCAATACTTGATTCAAGCATGTCGATGATTGAATTCGGACTTTATGTAGCAAATGGACTGCTCTACGATGTTCTACACTTCCTCGGTAATGTCTTCTTTGCCATGTGGTTTGGACAATGGTTCGAACGCCTGCTCTCGATGAACGAACCACACAACCGGCTCGTCCAACAGGAGAATGAGCATGTCAGCACTTTCTGATCCACCGACAATGGCGTTTCTTTGTCGAGCCGACCTTCAACTCTCGCCCGGGAAGCTTGCAGTACAATGTGCACATGCAGCCGTAGCCTCCCTCAAACAGGCGAAGAAGACACATTCACGAATGGTTCAACGTTGGTCTGAATCGGCCTCGCGAAAGGTCTGTCTTGCAGTTGAAGATGAAGATGAATTGGATTACTATTTGCAACAGGTTCGAGAAGCATCCCTTCCATTCGCTCTCATCAAAGATGCTGGATTAACCGAGGTTGCACCAGGAACAATCACTGTCCTTGGTGTTGGGCCAGGCCCGAGACATACAATGGATTCTCTCTTCAGGAATCTGAAAGCATACGAATGAGGTCATACGATGGGTTTTCGAAATTTTATTCATCGATTGACCGCTCCTAAGTTTCAGCGGTACGTCCATCGAGATCAATCACTCAAGATGGTCTTCGTGATCAATCATGAATTGAAAATGGGGAAGGGAAAAATCGCGGCTCAGGTCGGACAT
>JAAXIR010000230.1:0-1911 GCA_012270265.1 Candidatus Poseidoniales archaeon | reverse complement strand
CTCAAATCGGGCGAAACGCGTCCCGAACTTCTCGATGCTTGGCTTTCAACTGGGCAGAAGAAAATCTGTGTGAAAGCAGATGATGCTCGCCACATTGAGCAGATTGAACAAGAAGCAAAACAACACAATGTTCTCTCATCAAAAATCCACGATGCAGGTCACACCCAGATTCCAGCAGGATCTCTTACGGTCCTTGCCTTGGGCCCAGATGAGAATGAGAAACTCGATGCGCTGACAGGGGAGCTCAAACTCCTCTAAGTCGATTCTTTGAACATGGGAAACGATGTGGAGCAACCATGCGAGACATCAATTCCAATCGTATTGACCTGCGTTCGGATACTGTTACCCAACCAACCGATGCTATGCGTGAAGCCATGGCTCGAGCAGAAGTTGGTGACGACGTCCTTGGTGACGATCCTACTGTTCAGCAACTGGAATCCATGGTTGCAGAGATGAGCGGAAAGGAAGCCGGCTTGTTTGTTCCATCTGGGACGATGTCCAATGCTGTCGCATTGAAGACACACACAGTGCCAGGCGATGAGATTGTCACCGAGCGTTACAGCCATATCTATCTCTACGAAGGAGGCGGTTATGCTGCACTTTGTGGTTCGAGTGTTGCGCTACCGCTTGGAGAAAACGGCCTCTTGACACCAGAACTTGTTGAGCAATCAATCCGTAAGCAAAAGGGTTCACAATCCCATTACCCAGATGGCAACCTTGTTTGCGTGGAAAATACGGCCAACAGAGGTGGAGGAACGTGTTACGAGCAAGACATTCTCGATGCGATTGCTGAAGTCTCCAAAGCTAAGAATTGTGGAACGCACGTCGATGGCGCACGTATTTTCAATGCCTCGGTCGCGACAAAAACACCCCTAGATCGTATGACAAGAGATTACGATTCCGTTTCTATTTGCTTATCGAAAGGGCTGGGGGCACCCGTAGGTTCGGTACTTGTCGGCTCTCAAGATTTCATTGACCAAGCGCACCGATGGCGCAAGATGTTCGGTGGAGGAATGCGTCAATCTGGAATTCTTGCTGCGGCTGGTATCTATGCGTTAGAGAACAACGTTGAGAGGATGGAGGATGACCATCGGAGAGCAAGAACCATCGCACAAGCTATCGACGAAATGGATCACGTATCGGTGGATCTCGATGCTGTTCAAACCAACATGGTGTATTTCTCTGCAAGCAAGTATTCAGCGAACGAAGTGTCCCAAAAAATGTCCGAAGCAGGCATCGATATGTTTGACATTTCACCAACTCATTGTCGCATCGTAACCCATCTCCATATCACTGACGAGGATGTGAACAAGGTCATTGAAGTCTTGTCGAACTTGAATTGAAACTTTTTAACACCTCGACATACAAAATCTGTATGATTGGTGAAGCCTGTGGCATCTGCCAAAATGAAAACATTGACACAAATTGTTCAATTTGCATTCGCTGCGTTGAACTAACTGAAGAGAGTAAATGGGCACCGTCGTTGCCTTTGGAGGTCCATCAACGAATGGCTGACGTTCTTGGTGGGCCCGTGCGATCGTTGCGAAAACGTTGGAAGAATCTTGAGCGATTTATGGCTCACACACCAGATGTTGATTGGGCCCGTCTTGAGGATCCAGAAATGGATCCGGTTCGAATGTCTCCATTTCCAGAAGAGGAAGAAAAAATTTTCATCGAGAAGCTCGAAAACCGGAGTGGAATCTCGGGTTACGAAAAAGAACGACTGGAGGAAGGATTCCTCATGTCCGATGGGACGCTGCTTTCATTCGTGGATGGAAGAATGTGGATTGATGGCCGATCACATGAAGCGAGAATTCCTACCGAACAATATCTCCTTCTTCTCATGAATCCTGATGAGCGAAAAGGCTGGGACCTGATCAAACTCTTTCTTGCCATTAGTGGACTCTACCA
>JAAXIR010000243.1 GCA_012270265.1 Candidatus Poseidoniales archaeon | reverse complement strand
GGCTACAGTCCCTTAGTGTAGCGGTCCATCATGGAGGATTCTGGTTCCTCCGACCCCGGTTCGAATCCGGGAGGGACTACTTACCGCTCACTCTTCCTCATCAGGCTTGATGAGGACAAAGGACGTAATCATCGACATCGGATCGCCATGTGTGAGTTCGCCAGAGTATTCTTTCGCTTGACCGTAGGTAACGACACGTAGCCTGAATTGGCACGTTTTCTTTGTTCGTCGCTTGCGATGATGACGATAGAAATGGACTCCAATCTTGTATTCACCATCAGGGGCTTCATCCGTCCAAACAACGTTCTCAATTGGCGTTTTTGACTTTGGACGGACGTTCATGTCAACGTCAAGTTCACCGCCACATTCGCTCTTTCGATTGTTGAAGTAAATACGCTCGCCAGATGGACAGAAGACGTGCATGTCAAGGTCGTTGTAATCGTCCCAAGCAAGGCTGATTTGAACAACACCCGACTTCCCTCCTTCGCGAGCAAGGCGTTCCATCAATTCACGATCTTCCTCTTCGGTTACTCGAACAGAGATGCCTGTTCCTACTTCTTCCTGTGCGACAAGGTCTGCGTGAGCATTGAGGTTGTCCTCGTTTTCAGCAATCCAGGTCGAACGATCATCTTCGGATTCTTCTTCCTCATCTTCGGTCTCGAGCGCATCACGTTCTGGAATGAACAATTCGTCCATCACCAGTTGGAGGTCGGAATATTGAGAAACGCGACGTTGTTGTCGTTGTTGATAGGCTTGTTTTGCTGAATCGCTGAGTTGATCCAACTGGAGTCCACGAGAAACAACGTGTCTGCGAGCGTGTCTGCGATCTTTGCGTTGAGAACGCATGCTGGACAGAGGCGCTCGACTTGCATTCCTGAGTTGACGTTGTTTCTTCAATTCGCGTTGCCTTCGAAACCGATTCACCAAGAACAAAATCAGGAAGAAGAGAAAGGAGCCACCGCCGATGATGATTCCAAGGAGGATTTTCTCGTCCACAATCCTCACTTTTTCCTGCTCCCTTTTAGGAGATTTGTTGCATCACTAGTTCAAGAATTCCTGATTGATGGTGTCCAGCATGGCCTTCGAAGGGCGAAGTTCATCGTCGCTTACATCGAGAAGTGGTGTTTCAACAAGACCAAGATCTTCTGCGAGCGATGGCTTGCTCGCATCGAAGTAAAGTAGACCTGTTACGTGCTTCTTTTCGACTTCAGCTTCATGAAGTGCCGTTAAAGCAGCCATGGAATCACTCGGGTCGTGATTGGCTGAAATCGTTTCAAGACGGATGGTTGAACCATCGTGCAGTGTAATGTCCGTATAGTGTCCTTCAGGAACTTCAACTTCAGCCATTGGCTCAAAGTGTGGGATGTAATCTGCCATGTGAAGCGTGATTTCGTTGTCCTTGACGTACTGATAGGAACGCATCGATTCATCGTTGTTGTTGAAGGTAACACAAGGCGAGATGACGTCGATCAGAGCGAATCCCTTGTGCGACATAGCAGCCTTGAGAAGCGATGTGAGTTGCTTCTTGGATCCTGAGAAGGAACGAGCAACAAAGGTACAACCGAGATTGATGGCAAGAGCACACAAGTCGATTGGCTGTGTTTCGTTGGCTTTTCCTTTCTTCTTCTTGGAACCAACATCAGCTGTTGCTGAGTATTGTCCCTTTGTCAACCCATAGACACCGTTGTTCTCGACAATGTAGACCATGTCCATGTTTCGTCGAATGGCGTGAATCAATTGGCCGATACCAATCGATGCAGAGTCACCATCGCCGGAAACACCGAGATAGAGCAGATCCTTGTTGATGGCGTAAGCTCCAGTTGTAACGGACGGCATACGTCCGTGAACGGTGTTGAATCCATGGGATTGACCGAGGTAGTATGCAGGCGTTTTGGATGAACAGCCAATACCAGACATCTTTGCAATTCGATGAGGTTTGATTCCGTTCTCCCAAGCAGCGTTCACAATCACGTTCGAAATCTGGTCGTGACCACAACCCGGACAGAGCGAGGAAGGACCTCCAGTGTAGCTGTCCTTCGGCTCGTTGATGACGTTCAATTTGATGGCTCGTGCTGGTTTGTCGCTCATTGGCTCCCATCCTTGATTGTCTCGAGGATTTTTTCTGCATAAATACGGGCACGTGGAGGCATGCCGTCGGAGTACGCAACCGAGTGAACGTTGCCAACGATGTCGTTTGGTAACTCACGTCGCAGGATGCCCCAGAGTTGACCATCACGGTTGATTTCCAACACGATGGTCATGCGGTGACGTCGAATGAACGACTCAACTTCGCTGTGAAGTGGTAGGGAGCGAACACGGCACTGGCTGACCTTGAGGCCAGTTGCTTCGAGAATGTCATCAATCTCTTGGATGGTGTTCTCCATACTTCCGTAATAGATGACACCGACATCGCCTTCTATCTCTTCTCGAAGAAGTGGCTCAGGCAGATGATCACGAGCGCCGTTGATCTTGTCCTTCAAGCGCTTCATGAGAGCGAAGTAATCATCGGGCTTCTCTGAATAAACACCGTCTGGATTGTGACCCGTTCCACGATAGAGGATCGGTGCCATGCCACTACCAGGTAGCGTTCGGTAAGGGATTCCATCACCGTCAACATCACGGTAACGTCCGAAGTTTTCCATGGCTTCGAAAACATCCTGTTCACGGATGGTCTTTCCACGGTCCATAGGGACGTCAGGATAAGTGAATCCTTCACATGCCCAGCGGTTCATTCCAAGATCGAGATCCGAGAGACCGAAGACAGGTGTTTGATAGCGTTCGGAGATGTCGAAGGCTCTCCATCCAAATTCGAAGCACTCCTCAACGGTTCCGGGAATGATGACGCTGTGTTGCGTATCGCCATGGCTTCCTTCGTACAACATCGAAAGATCCGATTGTTGAGTACGTGTAGGAAGTCCAGTCGATGGTCCAACACGATTGACATCCCAGAAGACGGACGGGATTTCTGCGAAGTACGCAAGACCGATGAATTCCTGCATCAAGGAGATACCAGGTCCGGATGTAGCGGTCATTCCACGACCACCTGCCCAGCCTGCTCCGAGAACCATGCCTGCCGCAGCAAGTTCGTCTTCGGCTTGAATCACTGCACATGTGGACTCACCTTCGTCGTTGGTTCGAAGTCGCGGCAACCATCCAATGATGCCCTCAGCGAGGCTTGAGGATGGCGTGATTGGATACCAAGCAAGCAGTTGTACACCACCAAAGATGCAGCCAAGAGCGACGGCTTCGTTGCCTTCCATGAAGAACCGCTTCTGCTCAATCGCACGTGGCTCAACAACGTATGGATCGCCTTTGGTGAAGTTCTCCTTGGCATAATTTCGACCAAGTTCAAGAGCAGTTGTGTTGAGTTCAATGGCAGAAGCCTTTCCTTTGAACTGTCCTGCAACGGCCTTGTGCAAGGCTTCGTCGGTGATACCGAGAAGTTCAGCCAATACGCCGACATAAACGATGTTCGTGACCAACTTCGCAAGTTTTGGACTGAGTGTTCGTGCAAGTTTTGTCATCGGTACCGGGTAGGAAACAACATCTTCACGGTCCATCGGCATCTTGGAATCCATGTTCCAGATGACGACGGAGCCCGGTTCAAGCGCTGCAAGATCTTCTGCCCATGTAGCCTTGTTGACCAAGACTTGGATGTGAGTTCGATCGCCAGGAGCTTGGTAGCCTTCATCGGACAGCCGTACGATGTACCACGTTGGGAGGCCCGAAATGTTCGAAGGGAACAAGTTCTTTCCAGAGACTGGAACACCCATGTCGAATAGTGATTGAAGGAGAATCAGGTTGGCCGATTGCGACCCAGTTCCGTTGGCAGTTGCGATGTTGATGGTGAAGTCGTTGGCGATGGTATCCATCTGTTGTATCTCCTCAGGCCCCAGCGACGTCTGTCGCGGCCTCTAGTTCATTGCCCATCGCTTTCATCACTTCAATATGTTGTATCAAAATCCTCAGTGTTCCTATCCGTGAAGGTCAAAAATAGAAGTCGGTTCTGAGCAACCATGGCGGACGATGGATTAAGCGAGGCTTGGGAAAAAGCAGCAAAGGACATCACGAAAGGAAAGAACGAGGGTGCTTTGCAAACGCTTCGAGCAATCGATCCTCAAGCAAGGAACCCAATGACAGCACGATTGGTCGGTGAAGCAACGTGGAACATTGCCAAAGCCAACGACTCAAAATCTGATTACAGAAAGGCTGCTATGTTCTTGAGAGAAGCGAGCAAGGCGAACCCAAAAGACAAGAAAACAAGTTCACTCTACAACAAACTCCTCAATGAAATGCAGGACAAGCGCATTAGCGAGACCGTCATTCCTCGAATGTTCAACAATGGTGGGCCGACTCCTGCCGGTATTTTTGCAATATTCGGAGGATTCCTCCTTGTGTTGGGATTGATTACCATCGCTAATTCAGAGTCAACGACGACAGATTATGTTGAGTTGAATCTTTCATGGACGGAAAATGGAGTTGCAAAAACTGGAACTGTTTCTCTCGAACTCTACCCAAACGATGCTCCAGCACATGCTGAGAACTTCAAGCAACTTGTCGTTCAGGGGTACTATGACGGTACTAAATTCCACCGAGTGATCGATGATTTTATGATTCAGGGTGGTGACTTCACAAACGGTGATGGAACTGGAGGACATGCCATTGTTTGGTCAGGATATTGTAACGACATCAACCAAGGCGGTGTTCCATCT
>JAAXIR010000046.1:4014-23346 GCA_012270265.1 Candidatus Poseidoniales archaeon | reverse complement strand
CCTGCGACAACATCAATCCCGGTGTGCGCTATTTCACCCCGGTGTGGGCAGCATGAAGAGTTCGAGTGCACGCTGGAGCTAATTCCTCAACATTTGCGTTCAACAAAGGACCTCCTGGAGGCCCTCCTGCATTGTTGACGAGAATATGAATCGGGCCCTTGTCAAGAATTGGTTGAACACATCCTGCAATACCTTCCGTATCCTCCAAATCCATAACCAGTGTTTGATGATGGCCGTTCCCGAGTCCTGCGAGTTCATTGAGCAAGGAATTGAGTTGTTCTTCATTCCGTGAAGCGAGAATGACGTTCGCTCCCGCTTTCGCCATGATTCGAGCAGTTGCTGCTCCAATTCCACGACTTGCACCACAAATGAGGGCAGTTTTTCCTTCCAGAGCGTTGTTTTGTAGAACGGCTTGGTCTCCTAAGAGGTCCATGATTGACCCTACAGGTGCCCTGTCTTAGTGGTTCGCTCTCAGAGCCAATCCAAAATTGCATCTTGCTGAACAAGCCAGTCATCGCTCGCAGCGTCGATGATGCTGTAATGGTCGCCAGGTAGCCAAACCTTCTGAACATCGCATCCTTTTGCCTTCATAGCACGTGCGTACGTTTCGCTTTGTTCGATGGGTACGTCGACATCTCGTTCTCCGTGAATCAGGAGGACAGGTGACTTTGGAGGAAGATCGATTGGATTGAGATTCTTCCACAAAGATTCATTTTCATAGGGTGAGCAACCCATCCATTTGCGAATTGCATCTCCCTCATCACTGAGTTGTGCCTCATCCGCTCCGAACAGATCTGTAATTGGCGATTGAGCGATGGCAAGCCACGGCTTTCGTTCTGCCTTGCTTGCCATCAAGAGAGCGAGATGACCGCCTGCGGAGTGCCCCATGACCATGCTTCGCGTAATGTCAATGCCCGGAAGGAGTGCAAGTTGCCCCCATGCTCGAAGAACATCCGATAGGGTGTCCATCCACACACCTTCGTCACCATCTTCCCATCGTCGAAATTCAATGTTCCAACTGGCTACGCCTGCATCGCTCAATGCATTCGCAATCGGTTGCATCAATTCGTAGGTGTACTGTTTCTTCCAAAATCCACCGTGAATCAACATGATGCACGGAACACCGTGGTCGTTCTGGAAGGGTGAGGGTTCATCGGGCATGTGCAAGTCTGCAAACTGCCACGCTTCGGCACCCCACTGCATCCGATCGACTGGCATAATGGCCAACTCATGGCGTAACACGATGTCGATCTCGTGGGAACAAGACGGTCTCTCGTACGTTTCGAGATCCGGTCAGGACCATCAAGAGTCGAGCAACACCAAGGCCCCAACCAGCGTGAGGTGGTGCTCCAAATCGGAATCCATCGGTGTAGAAAGCAAAGTCTTCTGGATTGAGTCCTTTGCTGCGTAGATTTTCTTCAAGGACATCGACATTGTGCTCTCGCTGTCCACCACTGGTCATTTCATCACGACCGTAATTGAGGTCAAATCCGCGACTGAGTTGCTCTCCAGTGACACCGTTTTCACCCTTCACATGGTGAATGTAGAACGGTTTCATTTCCATCGGCCATCGGGGTAAGAAGTGGAAGCCGGGATACTTGGCAGCGATGATGTCACAATGAGATGAATCAATGTCATCTCCCCATTGAATCTCTTCTCCTGCATCCTGAATCATTTGAATCGCTTCACAGTAATCGATACGTGGGAAAGGCAGGCTTGGAACCTCAACTGAGATTGGTTCCAATTCCTGAGATTCACGGTATGCATTAATGGTCTCAATCTGCTCTTGGTCGTTTTCAGCAACACACTTCCAGATGTGGTGAATCATACGTTCTTGAACGCCCATGACATCCTCATCGGTCATCCAAGCTGCTTCAATATCGAATGAAATGAATTCGTTCAAGTGACGATATGTGTCGTGATTTTCTGCTCGGAAGGCAGGACCGATCTCGAACACGCGCTCCATGCCACCAAGAATGGCAAGTTGCTTGTACAATTGCGGACTCTGAGAGAGGAAGGCAGGTGTATCGAAGTACATCATTGGGAACAGGTTTGTTCCTCCTTCTGAAGCAGATGCAATGATTTTCGGTGTGTTGATTTCTTTGAAACCTTCCGTGATCAAATGTTCACGTCCGTATTGTAGGACGCGTGCTCGAAGCGTGAACATGGCGTTGACGTGTGCACGACGAAGGTCAAGGAATCGATTGTCCAATCGTGTATCAAGCCCAATGGAGACCGTGTCGGTAATGCCCAATGGCAGTGGAACATTGGCGCGTGTGAGGACATGAACATCGGTAGCAACAACCTCGTACGCAGGGGGAGGTGGCGTCTCGCCTTCCTTGACCTTCGGTGGTCGCTTTTGAGCAACGGTGCCTGTGAATTGTAGGGTTGATTCTCGTGTCATTCTCTGACCGAGATCGAGCTGGACCTCTCCGATCGTATCTCCCATGAGGAAGACCTGGAGCTTTCCGGTACCGTCGCGCAGATCGACAAAGCAAATTGCACCTTTGCCACGATTGGCTTCCATGAATCCACAAACAGTGACCTCTGTTCCGACGAGGTCTGCGCCCTTGTCTTGGATTTCGCCTAGTGTATGTGTTCGGTATGCCGTTGGATGCCAGTCAGCCATGTCAATTCCTGCGTGATGTTCCTAAAATAGCAATCGCCAAAACCCATACCTAACCAAAACCAAACCTTTGATAATGAGAATCCTAGGGAGCAAAGCCTGACCCATCGGGTGTTCAGTTCCGAATCGGTAACGTGTGGACATCCCGACAAGGTTTGCGATGCTGTTTCCGACGCAAGCGTTGACGCCTGCCTTGCAGTCGATCCAAATGCTCGTGTTGCTGTCGAAACCTGCATCAAAGGTATGCAGGACAAGAGCGTCATCATTCTTGCAGGGGAAGTATCACTTGAAGGTGAAACACCCGATTATGTTGCCATCGCACGTCAAGCCGCAGCTGAAATTGGATACACCTCGCACGACATTGGTATGGACGCAACGACACCCGCCCTCTGCGATGTATTGGTCTATGTGACGACCCAATCGGCCTACATCAACCAAGGTGTTGACCGAGACAATGTTGAGTCACAAGGTGCTGGCGACCAAGGGCTGATGTTTGGTTATGCTTGCGATGAGACCGAAGCCTACGATGAACTCAAAGGACGCTTTTTCCCATTGCCAGCAGCACTTTCACAACGCCTCTCTCGTCGTTTGCGAATCGTTCGAGAAGAGAACATTCTTCCTTGGGCACGACCAGACGGGAAAACACAGGTCACTGTTGCTTACAATGAAGATGGTTCTGTTCTCGGTGTTGACACGGTTGTTGTTGCGATTCAACACGACAAGCAACTCAAAGACAAATTTGGGGGGTCGATTGACGCTGAACTTGAACATGTACGTCAGTCCATCCTCGAGCATGTCGTCGAAGTGACGATTCCTCAGGAATTGCTTCTACCAAATTACAAGTTGATCGTCACCGGTACAGGACGCTTCGCAGACCCGGGTGGTCCGTATGCAGATGCTGGTTTGACCGGTCGAAAAATCATCGTCGATACCTATGGTGGCATGGGCCGACATGGTGGAGGTGCTTTCTGTGGCAAAGATCCATCCAAGGTCGAGCTTAGTGCGGCCTATGCTGCTCGCTGGGCTGCAAAACATGTCGTTGCAGCAGGTCTTGCAACCAAATTTGAGATTCAACTTGCTTACGTGATCGGCGTGCCTGAACCTGTGAGTTTAATGGTCGACTCGTTCGGAACGGGCGTTCTATCCGACGAAGTCTTGGCTGAGCGTGTCAAAGCAACCTTTGATTTCCGACCTGCTGCTATCGCTCGGGATCTTGATTTGTTGCGTCCAATCTACAAGGAAACATCCTCTGGTGGACACTTTGGAAGGCCTCCAACAGATGCGGGTCACTTCCCATGGGAACGCATCGATTCTGGTCGTATTGAGAACTTGCTTCAATCGTAAAGTTTCCATCCGCATAGCCGATTCGCTCAAGTGCTGAGAACACCTCGCTAGCACTGGTCCCATGTCGCAACTCTCCATTCGTGCGTTCGTTTTGGTCGGAATGATGCTGCTTGCAAGCGCAACTCCACTTGCGCAACTGAGCAAAGCAGATCCAGAAATTGAGTTGGAAGTTGATCAGAGTCACATGATCCTAACGCCGGGTGAATCAGTGAACTTAACGTTAACAATCCACAACAATGGCTCTTCGATAGAAACCTATGATGTTGAAATTGATTCGATGGTTTCCCCACCACCTGCCGCTTGGACGGTAACGCCTACCTCGAACACAGTATCGAACGTCCTTCCAACATACAATTCAACGTTGACAATTGTCGTCCAACTTGGAGAAACAGCAACTCCAAGCGACAATGGCATGTTCACCATCATCGTTTCTGAAAGCGATGGAACAGCTTCGTCAACCGTTGATGTGTACGTCAGTGTTGCCATTGTCTACAATCCTCATTTGGACGCAACAGGTGTCGGCGACCAAGGGTTGTTGGCGATTGATCCAGGTCAATCGGTTGACCTATCTATTGCAGTTAGCAACTTTGGAAGTGTCACGGATTCCTACCTTCTCAGTACAGGTGAAGAACCAGACCTCAGTGGATGGTGGGCCAACTATTCCTCTGGAGGTTCTTCCAATACCACAACGACACCACCAGCATGGTCGGCTTCAGTCAGCGATGTCCTCACCTTTGGCAACTCTTACACGTCCGCAAATGGGCTTTCATCCATGCTTGAGGAATTGTTGCGAAGTGCGGACAGTCCGAGCAATACCTCTGATTTCACGAGCGGTGGATGGACCATTTCTGACCATTGGGATGACGTAAACACCTCGGGTAGCGCCCAAAATCTCTCACTTGCATCCGGTGTATGGGACACCGTTATCGTCCAAGATCAGTCACAGATACCAGGGTTTTTGCGAACCAATTCGGATTGGCTTGCAAGCAAGAACGGCAGCGTTCACCTCGCTGACCGCATCGATTCAGAAGGCGCTGCGATGATGCTCATGATGACTTGGGGACGTCGAAACGGGGATGCTCAGAATCCGATTCTTTACTCAAACTTCACGGTGATGCAAGACCGACTTGAACAAGGCTACATCGATTATCGAGACAACGTTTCACTGGAAACTTCAGCTGAGATTTACATTGCGCCTGTTGGCCTTGCCTTCAAGCACATCCATGATTCCATCGTTGCCTCAGGTGGCAATCCACTGTCGCCAACATCGACCTTCTATGGTCTCTATTCCGCCGATGGAAGTCATCCTTCGACATCCGGCTCATATCTCTCAGCATGTGTTTTGTTTGCGGCACTCACAGGCGATTCTCCCGTTGGTTTGACCGACAACACAACCATGGACGCAACCCTGCGCCTCACCCTTCAACAAGCGGCTGCAGAGGTTGTTTTCAACGGATCTTCTGAATACACCTATCCTTGGGAGTCCTCAGGTGCCATCCAAGCCATGAGTCAACATTCATCCTTCCCTGCCGGATGGGAAGTCCGATGGTTGGACGACCAGGTTGAGAACCTCTCTGCAAACGGCCAAGAGACCGCTACACTTCGAATTACCATTCCTTCTGATGCCAGCCCTGGCGCAACCGGCGTGCGATTGTACGCAGGTTCGTTATTTGGAAACTTGACCACATCGACGCTCATGGTGGTTGATGTCCAACCTGATTACGATTTGCAAGTCGATTTCTTGAATGCAGATGATGCGTTCTTGCCGGGTGAGCAGACGAATTCCTCGGTCCGATTGACGAACACAGGTACAACTGACGCATCCTACGAGTACACACTGACTGTTCTCTCTGGTCCATGCACTGCTGCTCTTCTCACCTATGCTTCTTCGCTCGTTGTCGATACAAGCGATGATCTTGCCTTCAGTGTTGATGTCGGAAGCGCTGCCAACGTCGGTGATGTCTGTTCGCTTCGACGAACCTCAACACTTGCTTCAGATGCAACGGTATCGTTTGTTCGTGACTTTTCGTTTGAGGTCGACCGGGACATCAATTTCACGCTTCAAGGTCCGAATGGAGCCGTTGTAATGGACCCTGAAACGGAAACCATGCTGGAGGTTCGAGTTTTCAATACCGGAAGCGAAACAGAAACGTTCTCATTGCAAATCAACAGCAATGCGAGCTCCCCAATATCGCTCATGCTCGACAGCGCTTCAAGCGTCTCTGTTGCAGCCGATGCATCGGCTGTTTGGACCCTGCAGGCAGTCGCTTCAGAAGGCCCACTCGGCCTACTTGACCGTGTCGTGACGGTGACACATGACTCCATCATCAGTCAAAGTTTGACCTTGGAATTCGATGTTCAGGAACAAGACAGTTTGAGCCTGCAAGGTCCTTTAGACGGTCGAATCGTCGTTCAATCAGGCACTGAAGCCTCCGTGAGGCTCACCATCGAAAACGATGGACCCTCACACATCACACTTGACACGTTCACCATTGCGGGGCTCCCCGGAGGCGTCAATGCTGTTCTACCTGCTATCGATGGTTACGTGCTTGAAGCAGGAGCAACGTACAATGTATCGTTGAACGTATCAGCATCCGCGGCGACAAGTGCACGTACCGATTCGCTTTCGCTTCAATTGCTTTCGGATTCGACCAGTGCACTTCTATCGATTGAGTTGCAGGTTGTTGATCGATCCCTTGCACAACTGAGCCCGAACACCAATCAGATCATCGCAGGGCCTTCTGTTGCCTCCAATATCACCATAGAAGTGACCAACATCGGAACGCTTCAGGACACGTTCCTCTTGTCGATTGGTGCAGGCGAAACGTCGAATTATTTCGAACTCTCCTTGTCCAAGACGTCGGTCAATCTCGGTATTGGTCAATCTGAAACGGTTGTACTCAGCGTGCGTGAAACCTCAACGGGAGCAAGTTCAAGTGGTTTGCCAATCAACATTGTTGCCACGTCAACACTCGATCCTGCTTCAACCGATGTTGCACTCATCACACTTCTTCCAATGACTGCAGGCTCCGACCTATTCGTCTACGAAAACGATGCGACTTCAGAAGCAGGGGGTACCATCGATGGAACGCTTAAGGTCACCAATACGGGCAACAGTGTTGATGTATTTACGCTCTCTTCCGTGGGTTTGGATTGCGAGATTGAATCGTCCGTTCTTTTGCAACCAGGTGCTTCTTCATCTGAACTTCCATGGAACTGCGAAATCCCTTCGAATGCGTTAGCAGGGACCAACGCCTTCAGTTTCAGGTCCGTTTCAAGTGCTCGCTCTGATGCGATTGAGAATGAAGTCGTTGTCTACACCGTTGATGCAACGTGGGATTCATCGTCTGTCGCAGCCATTAGCATTGGCGATGAGGACTTGACAATCCCATACCTTGGAGGCTCGTCGACGACCGTCACCATCTCCAATCTCGCAAACATCGCTGTTTCCGGTAAACTAACAATGGTCGGAGTTGGAGATGGCGTTCTTGATATTCGTTGGAACAATTCTTTGGGTGAAGTCACGGATTCTTTCACGCTCGAACCGGGTGCATCGGAAATATTTGTTGTCCGGTTCAATGCACTGACAACGGAATCCACGAATGTTGAACTTCGAGTTCGTGCACTGATTCAAATCGATGGAAGCAGCGTTGATGCTGAATCCTCTTCGATTGAAATCGATGTTCAAGGTGAAGCAAAACCACCACAAGGTATCGAACTTTTGGGAATTGAAATTGGAAAGCAAACGACGTTGCAGTTGATTGCTGCAGGTTATGTTCTCTTCGCGCTCGCATTGCTGGTTCTCCGTTTCAGAACACCACGTGCTCCTTCAACTGAATCCGAGGAAGAAGAGGATGAAGAAGAGGAAGAGACGAAGCAATATGCTCTCGGTCCAAACGAATGTCGAATGGATACAAACCGACGTATATCCTGTCCTTCTTGTGAGGCACGTCTCGCCGTTCCTGGTGGAAACGAACCACCGTTCCGATTCACTTGCCCGACATGCGATTCAAGCATACGTGTGGTGGAATACGGTTCGGCACCTAAATTCTGATCAGGCTTTTCGTTGAGCGATGAGAAGAAACGCTGTGTGGCCAAAGGGGCCGTTGACTGGCCGTACTCCACCTTTGCTTGCCTTGCCCCATTCTCGTTCTATGACTTCGCCTGCCCATTCAACCTCAAGGCCAGCTTCTTCGCATGCAATCCACGCATGTTCGAGTTGACTTGAGACCGGACAATAACACGACAGTCTCCCCCCGACGCTGAGCAAGGGTGAAACTGCATTGATGGCGATGGAATGGTCTGGTAGGTCGAGAAGAATTGCATCAACGTGCTCTGAAAGCGTTTGAATCTCTTCGACGCAGGATTCGATTCTTCCATGAACGTGCTAATGCTTTGTGAATTTGGGCAAAGCATTGGCGAGTGTCTTCAAATTCTCAAGCCCAACTTCGGAGTGTTCCTCTCTTGGCTCGACGGTGATGAGATGGCCAGATTCGCCGAGAACTCTGGCGATATGCATCGATTGGCCGCCCGAGCCCAACCCAGCTTCAAGAATGACATCACCTGGGCCAATGCCCAATCTGGCGATGAGAACGCCGGCATCTTTGGATCCAATGGTTTGGGCTCTCCGCTTCATGCCAGCGACCAATTCGGGAAGGCGTGGAGGCAAATGCGTGAATATCTTCGAACCAATTTGTACTTCTTTTCCAAAAGCGATGTTCTCAACGGTTGCTTTCGGGTTGAAGACTCCAATTCCCTTAATCTTCACAGTTTCATCGATCAGAGATACGATGTGAACACGTCCACTTTCCTCGACCAGTGCAGTGATAGATGGGTCTGCCATGATTGTCGGAAGTCTTGTTGAACATCAGACTTTTGCAAAAATAATGAAAAAATTCCAATAAAAATGCAAAGACGAGAACAGACTACCATTATATATTGAGTGGTGGTGGAATTATTATGCAAATCAGCGTCCGAACTATGGCCTTCACAATTGTCCTTCTTTTTGTTGGAAGTCTCATGGCAGGTTTAACCTCTGAGTACAACGGTATTGAACCTGAAATTTTGGAAGAAGAAACCATCGTCCAAAACCCATCCCAAGCTACCAGCCCGGGACACGTTGTCTTCGGCCAATACATCTCCTCCGACAACTGTGGTCATTGTTCTAAGACCGGTGGTGGCTCGGATGCTCACCACGCTCTCAAGCAAAATCACCCAGACGAATACGTGTACGTGACCTACATGTCTGCATCCTATGGTGATACCGACACTGCTCGAGCAGGAAACGTTGCTCCCTACAATTGGGCATGGACAACCGGCGGTGCGCCAGATGCCTACTTCGGTGATCGAACAGACAAGCGTCAGAGTGGGGCCAACAACCAGTACTCCACCTACGACTCACTGTTCTCAAGCGGTGGTGGAATGCACAGTACCGTCAACGATTACGGTATGACGGCTGCTATCAGCCAATCCGGTGCAAATTACAACATCGACATCACCTACAAGTACACAGGTTCGGGCAGCGCTGCAGGGAACATGAAACTCTACGCAGCCCTTGTTGACAAAGACTGCACTGGATATTCCTACACCTCCGGTATTCCTCACGGATACAACTGCTGGATGGCTTGGTTGACCGCAGGTGACACCTACAAATCGAAGAGCTCAGGTTCAGGTAGTTCCTTCGCCAGCGTCACACCGACATCCACATCCCAATCCGTTTCTTGGACCAGTGTCCCAGCTGCCGTTGTGCCTGGCGGACTCAGCAAGGCGATTGTCGTTGGTGTCCTCATGAGCGGTAACACTGTTTCAGTCGGTGGTTCAAGCCCTCACGTTTACCACGCCATCGACTCAACCATGGGGCCAAAGATGGACCTTTCAATCCCAAGTTTCACTGCAACCAGTCCTGCTGGTGCTTCCTACGTTCGCGGTGACATCGTCACACTCGACGCAACCGTTGCCAACTCTGGCGATCTTGAGTACAACAGCGGTGGTTCAGTCGATTTCTACTATGTCCTCAGTGGGAACAAGAACTACATCGGTCAAGGCACACCAATCAACACTCTCACCACGAGTGGTGCTTCCCGAACGATGACTGCTCAGACAACATTCGATACAAGCGCTCTACCTTCCAACGGTTGGAAGACTGTCTTTGGCGTTGAACTCTCAACGAGCGGTGAGAGTGTCACTTCGAACAACCAAGCGACAACCGAACTTGATCATGACCGACCTCCGAAGTCTAAGACACCTCAAGTCATCGGAACCTCTGAGATTAGTCGTGTCCAGTACTTCTCTGTCCTCGCCAAGGGTGATGCATAAGACAACGTCGACAGCATTGACACCTTGACCTTTGACGTTGAAATTTCAGAGGCTGGAAAGGGACAATGGACAGGAGCCGTCGTCACTGGCGGCGACAACATCCTCTACCTTGGTTCAGCGAACGAAGGCAGAGAATACTCTGTTCTTCCAACATTGGATATGCCTGCCGGTCTGTACGACATACGCTCAAGAGCCGTTGACGCTCGAGGACAGACGTCGGGATGGTCGATGGCGACTGGCGTATTCGACCTCATGAACGCACCACCATCCATTACGCCAAACCAAGTCAACCCAGTTCCATGCGATATTGCAACCAAGGTCGATTTGAAAGGTATTGTCTCCGATCAAGAGACACAACTCTCCGACTTGACCATCACAAGCAACGATGCTGCCTTCATGGGTTGGCACCCTGCTACAACCGAAGTCGAGGTCCGCTTTGCATGGAGCCCAACGCAAGGATGTCCACTCGGACAACAGGGCATTGAAATTTTCATGGATGATGGTGCCGACTACGGTAACGACGGACTCCCATACGGTACACTCCTCTTCAATGTCCTTGAGAACGGGCAGCCTCGTTGGCAAGCCTTGCCGACACAAATCGTTGATGAGGCCTCTATGGGAACACTCAGCTTGCTTCCGTTCCTCTCCGATACTGACGACACCGGGGCCTCTGTTCCTGCCTCATCACTCTCGCTGGAAATCATCTCGATGACAAACAGCAACGTGTTTGATGTTTACCTTAACACAACGAACATCGTCTTCGAGACGCTGGATGACGATGTTAATGGTGAAACAACCGTTACCATCCGTGCAAGCGATGGTGAGCAGTTTTCCGACCAGACGCTGTTGATCAAGGTCAACCCAATCAACGACGCACCTCGTCTTGACCTCACCGGCCTTGAGATGACCACACAGAAACTCGGCACGCAACGTGTCATCAATCTGATGGCATTGCTCACGGACGTTGACAACCCATCAAATGAAGCGTTCATCACAGTCTCTTCCGACGAACAAGGCGCAGCAAAGTACAACCCAATCGATGGAACGATGACCTTGAATTTCCAAACTTCAGGTCTTCACACGGTCACCATGAACACGATTGATCGCTACGACAGCAATACCTACACCATCACCGTCGATGTGTTTGACGCTTACCCGCTCTACATCACGAAGGTCGATGATGGAAGCGGTCACTTCTATGTCGAGATGGAGAACACGTACATCGATCAAATTCCAACTGCAAACATCTTCCTCACCGACCTTGCACCAACCTTCACGGTCATTGAGACCACATGGAACATCTGCAACGATGAAACTGGAACGTGCGATGGACTTTACGAAGAGAACCTCGATATCACTCGCTCATTGGTTGGCTGGTCAACGGAGTTGGACATTCCATCCATCTTCATGCCAGACCAAAGCGCTCGCCCGTCAGGTTCCGTGTACAAGGATTACTACCAACTCTCCATTTCAGCTTCTGACACCAACGGAGACGACTACAAGACCATCGCAAGCGTCAAGTGGGACATTCTCGAAGAACTCCCCGCACCTGCTGACATGGACGATGAGATGCTCTCATCCTATATCGACCAACTGAAGGGAGAAATCGCTGAACTTGAAGCTCAGCAAAACGATGATTCCATCCTGAACGAGCAATACAAGGAAGACATTGCAGCGATCCTCACAGACAAGCGTGCTCAATACGATACGGCCTGTGATGACCCTCGTGCGGATTGCCCTGTTGAGAACATGCAATCTGGGGATACATCCGAGGCATCGAGCGATACCAACTGGATGCTCATCTTGGGCATCGTCGCCGGCGTGATTTTCGTCGCACTGGCCCTTGGTTTGATGATGTCCCGTCGAGGAGGCGATACCAAACTCTATGAGTCTGAAGCAGCATGGACGCAGAACACTTTGCCGATCCATGACACGGTTGCTAATTCCATGTATGGTGGTGCTGCTCCGATCTTCCAACAGCCACTTCCACAGCCTGCGGTTCAACCAATGCCTCAACCAGTCGTTCAGCCAGTTGCTCAACCGGTTGTTGCAGGACCTCCATTGCCACCAGGAGGCCTACCAGCCGGTTGGACCATGGAGCAATGGCAGTATTACGGCCAGCAATATCTTGACCGATTGCAGTACTGAGGCAATCCATCCATCCCTATGGCTTATGCTAAAGTCCTAAAGGGGAGGAGAACGAGGAAACATCATGTCAGAGGCCGACCCCATAGAAGATGTCATCAGCGATGATGACTCTGAAATGGTCACTGTTTGGGCACCTGAGCCATCAAACGATGCCGACGATTTGCTTTCTTCAAGCATCGATCAGTGGATTGACGACGTCAAATTTGAGACAACGGAAGATGTTCCAATTCCTGACCGCCTGGTCGATCAGGTCATCGGTCAAGAAGCGGGTTCTGTCGTCATTCGAAAAGCAGCAGAACAGCGCAGACACATGCTGATGATAGGGGATCCTGGAACAGGGAAGTCGATGCTCGCTCGCTCGATGACCGACTTGTTGCCCCAAGATGCTCTTGAGGACGTCCTGGTTTATCCAAACGAGGACGATGAAAACGAACCCCGTGTTCGTTCGGTCCCTGCGGGTCGTGCAGAGCGCATTGTTCGCATCCAGAAGGAAGCTATTCGAGAGCAGAAAGAAAAAGCTCAGCGAATGCTCCTCATTGGATTCGGTGCTGTTGCTTTCCTTCTCGTTATTGTCGCCATTCCAAGCGGAGATATCTTGACACTGTTGTTTGGAATGTTCCTACTGATGTTCGGATACATGTTCATCCGCAGCAGGCTTGGCTCAGGCGATGAGGGTCGTATTCCAAAGGTTCTCGTGAAACACGATTTGGATGAGAGGCCACCGTTTGTTGACGCAACCGCCACACTCTCTGGTTCGCTTCTTGGCGATGTTCGCCATGACCCGTTCCAGTCTGGTGGTATGGAGACCCCAGCGCATGACCGTGTCGAACCTGGTGCCATTCACCGTGCCAACAACGGCGTTCTCTACATCGATGAAATCAATCTCCTACGACTCGAGGAACAACAAGCGCTGCTAACGGCCATGCAGGAGCGTGCCTTCCCAATTTCAGGTCGTTCCGAGCGATCTTCCGGTGCCCTGACCAAGACAGAACCAGTTCCTTGTGATTTTATCCTCATCGCTGCTGGAAACCTCGATGCTATACAAGGCATGCACCCAGCACTGCGAAGTCGTATTCGTGGGTATGGATACGAGGTTTACGTGAACTCGGAAATGCCAGACACCAACCGTAACCGAAAGCGATTGATTCGTTTTATTGCCCAAGAAGTTCGTCGAGACATTGGCAGTACTCGAGAAATCCCTCACTTCGACAAGTCTGGTGTTGCTTTGATTCTCCGTGAAGCCCAGCGTCGTGCAGGCCGTCGAGGCAAACTTTCCCTTCGTCTTCGTGAGCTTGGTGGATTGGTTCGAATCGCTGGAGATCTTGCCGCTGAAGACGGTGCACCGTATGTCACGGATGCTCATGTTCTAGCAGCACGTTCGATTGCTAAGCCACTTGAGCAACAAGTTGCTGATCGAATGATTGAGCGTCGTTTGGACTACGCTCTCATCGTCGACTCCGGAAACCGTGTTGGACGTGTGAACGGTCTTGCTGTCCTTGGTGCGAACTCAGGTCTCTCCGACTTCTCAGGCATCATGTTGCCTGTGGAAGCGCTTGTTACACCTTCACAGGGTGGTGGTGGAAAGATTCACGCCACAGGTGGTTTGAGTGACCTCGCCAAGGAGAGTGTTACCAACGTGAGTGCAGTCATCAAGAAACTCACCGGTAAGGACGTCTCAGATTACGATATCCACATTCAATTTGTCGACACGCACGGTGTCGACGGCGACTCTGCCTCCATCACCATTGCAACAGCGATTATTTCTGCGCTCGAGAACATTCCAATTCGTCAAGATCTTGCCATGACAGGTTCGCTCTCCGTTCGAGGTGAAGTTCTGCCTATCGGTGGCGTCACTGCCAAGATTGAGGCGGCTGCTCGCGCTGGTGTGAAGACGGTTGTCATCCCACGCTCCAATATGCAAGACGTGTTGTTGGACGAGCAATTCGAAGGCAAGATTGAGGTCATTGCAGTCGATACCTTGGACGAGGTCATGGAACATGCACTCATCACGCACGAGCAAAAGCAAAGCCTCGTCGAGCGTCTTGGCTCAGTCATCGACCGTCTGACACCAGACTTGACAGGTCCAACAACCTCCATTTGATTCTCCGATTGAAGCATGACTTCAAAGGGAGGACTTCCTCCAGCAGACTATGGATGATGACGCTCACGCACCATCCACTCTTGATGCCGGGAAGGGGGCACTGGTCGTTCTCTTCCTGGTTACCATGATCGATATGATCGGTTTTGGTATTGTCATACCATTCCTAACCTATCTTGTTGAAGACTTGGCTGCTGACCAAAACATCACTTCGACGGGAATTTGGGTCGGCTTGTTGATGACTTCTTATTCTGCAGCTCAATTCCTTTTCTCTCCAATTTGGGGTGGATTAAGCGACAGGATTGGCCGACGCCCAGTATTGATGATCGGATTGATTGGAAACACGGTCTTCTTCACTATGTTTGGTCTCGCAAACACCTTACTCATGGCTCTCGTAGCACGTTTCCTCGCGGGCGTATTCAACGGAAACATTGCAGTTGCTCGTGCTTACATCGGAGATGTGAGTACGCCGAAACAACTCGCTACGAGGATGGGATTGATTGGGGCAGCATTTGGCCTTGGATTCACCATTGGGCCGTTCTTAGGAGGAGAACTCTCGGCTCCTGCTGAGCGCTGGGATGTCTTCACAGGTACCATTCTCGATACGCATCCATACCTTCTCCCATGTCTTCTTGCAAGCGTCCTGTCAATCGTATCCCTTCTAATGGCGTTCAGATATCTCCCCGAATCTCTTGCTCCTGAAGCACGTTCAACCCGAAAAACACAAACCTGGAGGGCAACCATGAAACGAACGGCTTCCAATGTACAGCGAATGCTCGGTACCAAAAACATCGGATCGCTGATGTGGGTCACATTCCTCTACATGTTTGGATTCACCGTCATGCATGCTGTCTTCATCCTTTACACGCAAATGGATCCATCCACAGGAGGGCTAGGATTTAGTGAGGCCGATAATGGACGAATCTTTGCATTAATCGGAATTCTCGGCATCGTTACACAAGGAGGTCTGATTGGACCTCTGACACGCAGATTTGGCTCATTGTTTATCCTACGATTGGGTTCAGTCCTCTCTGGAATCGGTCTCGTCTTGATTCCATATTCGACTTTGGACTTCGTCTGGGCTTGGATGATTTTCATCACAGGATGCATTGCCATAGGAAACGGATTGTTCCAACCTTCGTCAAGCACGCTACTTACTTCATTAGCTCGTCGTGATGATTACGAGTTAGGTGCAGTCATGGGTTCTCAAGAATCGCTTTCATCCTTCGCTCGAATCTTGGGTCCGCTGACCGGTGGATATGTTTGGACCATTACGGTGGACCGAACTGGATTCTTTGATTACCATACAGCCTTCCATATCTGTGGCGTCTTGATGATACTTGCATTCCTTCTCTCGTTCAAAGTTGAGTTTTCTCACACCGAGCAAACGTCACAATAAATTCAAACGTGATATCCAACAGAGCAACGTATGGACGGGCAAGAGTCTGTGTTCGATAATGAGACGTTTCACAAGCGTCTCGGTAACCTTGCCTTTGCAGCCATCCTTCTGACGTTGCTCACGGTTTGGATGATTGAACTCAAAGGAATCTTCCAACCGTTTTTCATCGCACTTGGAATTTATTTTGTGCTGAAACCTGGTGCCGATTATCTCTCGAAGAGTGGTTTCCCAATCGGTCTTTCCTACGTAACGATGATTCTCTCTGCATTTTTAATTGTGGTTGCTGCGGGATATCTTGCCTTCGATCAAGTGAGCGATCTTGCTGATGATGAAGATCGAATCAAACAATACAATCAGAAATTGGACAAGCGTTGGGACCAATTGAAAGGAACGCCGGTCGTCGGCTCTTCGATTACTGAATCGTTGAACTCTACGAATGGAACGTTCACGGAAGACTTAGCAGAAATGGGTCTTTTGTCGAGTGATTCAGGCATTGCCGATCTTGTTGGTGGAGTGGTCTCCAGTGTGGGCAGCTTATTGGGGATGGGTTTAACAGTGTCTTTTTTCCTTATTTTTATCATCTTTGAAGCGAACTTTTTGCCTGGGCGAATTGAGAGAGCTTGGCCAGGTGGTGTATCAGGTCGTGTTCAAGATATGCAAATCCAAATTCAGGAGAGCATCAATACTTATGTTGTTGTAAAAACGGGCGTTGGTTTGGGTACTGCAGGGATTACAGCAATCATCCTCTTCATCTTCGGAATCGATTTGTGGTTTACGTGGGCGTTGCGCACCTTCCTCCTCACTTATGTGCCTTACATTGGTTCACTGATTGCAACGATTCCACCGCTGATTCTCGGATTCGTAACTCTCTCTCCTGTTGGCTGGTTTATCATGTTGATTTTACTCGTATCAAACCAACAACTCTGGGGAAGCATCATTGAAACGAAGTGGGCAGGACGTGCGTTGGACATATCCCCTGTCTTGCTGCTGCTTACAACAGCGTACTCGTATTGGGTATGGGGTATCCTTGGTATGGTTCTGGTCGTTCCGTTCACAGTCATTTTCAAGATTGTTCTTGAAAACATTGAACCGACTCGTCCGATTGCTATTCTGCTTGCAGAACGTGCTCCATCAATCGATGAGGCTTGGAAGGAGGCCCTGAAGGACGGTCGAATCTCCAGTCATGAAAGTCGATCGTTGGAAGAACTCCAACGTATCCTCGGATTAAGTGATCGTCAAATGACCAAGGTTGCAGCAAAGCATGCCATTGAGCGCTCTCTGAAGCGAAACCGCATCACAACAGAACAGTATACGTTCATCCAAGAGGCAGCCTCCTTGTACGACAACGATGCCTACGTTCTCCAATTGAACAACATTGATGTTGAATCTGGACGATTGAAGAAATCCAACAGAATGGTCTTGGAATCCCTGTATGAACAACTGGAAGAAGAAGAGTGATCACAGAATATCTGTGAGAATCTTTTCCAGTTCAGTATTGATCATGAGAATGAGTGTTCCGAATTCGGGAGGAATGTTCGGATCTTCGTACAATTCCTCCAGCTTTGACTGGGACATAGCGATACGCACATCGAGTTTCTTCCCTTTGTTGAGTAACCAGTTCTCACAGGTCTCTTTCGCTTGTTTGCGAATGTTTCGAGGAACCTTTGGGTCATCGATTTGATTGATGACGGTTGCAACTTGTTGTAGTCGTGTCTCAACGTCCATCTTGTCAGCCCCTTGGAATGCCCAATACTTCCTTCTTGTCGTGGGCCGTCTTTAAGGTCATTGGCGACGTGGACACTTCAATGGATGCCGATGCAGAAAGCATTCTTGGTTGGGCACGAATGGGTGTTCTCATTCTCTGTATGGGATGGGCTGCATGGTTCGACCATAAGGAACGTCGTGTTTCGAACGAACATTGGATGGTTTGGACCAAGCCGATCGTATTCATCTGGTCTCTCGATTTATTGATAGGAGGCCCTCATTGGTCCGTATGGCTCACAGCATCTGCCCTTCTTGCCTATGCAAGTGGTTCTGTAATCGGAAGACCCACAATGAGGGATGCCCGTCAAGGAAATCGGATGGATCAGATCGTTCTGTTGTGGTATTTCCTTTCTGCGTTCGGAATAATCGCAGGAGCTCTACGGTTCATCGAGGTTTCACCACTCGACGTCCTCGTTGGCGAGGCGACAACGGAAGCGACCTTGTGGTGGTCGTACATTGGTGCATTGTTCACGCTGTTTGTCATTGACCTAGCTTGGAGATTCAGGTTCATCCATGGCGGGGCTGATGCAAAGGCGTTGATGTGGGTGACACTGCTCTTCCCTTCATGGGCAGAAGTACCGGTCTACTCAGATACAGCGATGAGTGAGATTGTTTTGCACCTCCCTCCATCACTGAGTCTCTTGATTTGGGGTGGATTTTTGTTTGTGCTTATCCCAATTATCCTGCTGCTGAGAAACATAGCAACAGGTTCTGTAAGGAACATCTCGGACATCTTCATGGCTTGGATGTCTCTTTCTGTACCATTAGCATCCGTCCGTGAGAGGCATGTTTGGATTCTATCTGATACGATGGATATGCCGAGTGGTGAGACAGTCTTGATTCACAAAAAGCGTGCACCACGTAGAACGCCGACGGATGAGGAGATGAACGACCACATCAAGCGATTGGAGGAGATCGGTGCTGAACGCATATGGGTCAGTTTGAAACTACCCTTGTTGTTGTTCTTGTTCCCAGCAATTCTACCACTGTGGTTGATTGGGGATCCAATGGCATCCATTTTGCCATTGATACTACCGTGAAGATCAGTTGCCCTTACGCTCAATGTTCTTTGGACGCAGGCCCTTGTAGCCACACTTTCGGCAGCGAGCAGCACGAACAGCGTTACGAGCATTGCACTTCATGCAAATTTTACGTTGAAGCATACGAGCCTCAGCCTCAGGAAATCGTGCCATGGCCTTGCGACCAACTTCCTCTATTTAACCGCAACCACCGGAATCGAGACAACAGGATGCCATGGTTCAAACACTTGAGGGAATACCGGCCTTCATGCGCATCGTGCGTCTCCCTGGAATTCATCACGATGCGAATGCGGTCCTGCTGATGGGTTCAAAGGAAGCCATCCTCATTGATTCTGGTACCGCTTGGTACCAACTGCTCCAACAGGAGCGCATTGTTGGTCAACTCGGTGAGGACCTTATACTTCGAGAAATTGTTCTCACCTCACGACGCTATCCATTCAGTGGAGGTTGTGCCTCGATTTCAGAGCGCTTTGAAAATGTTCCAATCAAAGCTCACGCGTCAGCAATTTCTTCACTTGCAACAGGTGACTTTTTCACAACATGGGCCAACAGATTCGACTCAGATATGCCAATTGTAAATGCTTTGGAACTCGATATG
>JAAXIR010000046.1:1045-4004 GCA_012270265.1 Candidatus Poseidoniales archaeon | reverse complement strand
ATCGAAGAGAATATGGTGAAGATTCTCAATAACGACTCGATTGAAATTCTCGAAGCACCTGGTCCGAGCAGTTGCAATCTTCTGATTCACATTCCTTCACAACGTACTGCAATTGCGGGGGCTTTGCTACCAAGAGCAGACCGCCCAATGCGTTGGGATGTGCCAACAGGGAATCTTATTGATGGAAAAAAGAGTCTTGAACTGCTGAAAGAACTTGGTGCCGAGAAACTCATTCCAATGCACGGACCAAGCATCAAAGGTTCAGATCATATTGCTGAAACGGTCCAGCGTCATATTGCAATGCTCGAGATCATCATCGAAGACCAAGGTGTATTGCCACGTTCATGGCCCAAACCTGCGCATACATCACTCTGGCATGAACCGGTTCCCGCTTGGCCCCGAATGGAGCAGGAAACCAATCAGGCAGATGGCAACAATCTGAGTTGAGCCTCAGCTTCACGACGTTGAGCCTCAATCGCCTTTTTCTCACGCATCCTGCGGAGCATAAGATTGTCTCCAAACGAGGTGGAAGCATCTTTCCGATTTGAGAGGGTTCCATCATGGTTGTAGATACACTGCTCCCAACCTGATTGGATGCGAATGGTTCCACGTTCAGTTCGTATGGAGGACACGGAACGATTGGTTTCGAACAAGAGTGATGCTTTCCCATCGGTATCTGCAGCGAAGATGCGTCCTTCTGCATCAGCGATGAGCAGTTGAGATTGGTCGTTCATGCACATGGATCGCAACGGTGCATGACTGATGGTTGAGGTGGATACGAGCGTGAATTCGGGAAGCTGCACAATGTGGAGTTGGCCAAGTTTGTCTCCAACATAGAGCTTGGAGAGAGCGATGTCGTCTTCCTTGACGCCAAGAATGGCAGTCGCGGTTGTTCTCAGATGGAGCGTTCTTCTGGTTGCTGGTGTTTCCCAAATCACCAATCCATCGCTCATGGCAAGGCATGTGCCTTGGGTCGTGACAAGGCTTCGTACCGTTGTTCGGTTGTTACGCATACCTTGTTGCTGAGTACAGTCGGTATACCTGATTTCGCTTGGGTCGAAACTGAAAGTGAAAGTGAATCAGTACATGTCGTCGTTCTTGTTTTCTTTCTTCCAAGAACGGTAACAGGATTTGCATACACGAACTCGACCTTTCGTCGAGACAAAGTTACCTGATCCCCACATCTCTGTTGCATCATCGAAGGAGAGAGATCGGCCACCGAGTTTTTTGTCGGCAAATCGTTCACAAGACTTGACTGCACAAGGAACTTCACCGGAACTTGATTTCTTCTTCTCAGACCCATCACCAGATGATTTGGGCTTGTTCTTACGGGCCTTGGCTTTGAATCCCATGGCTCTCCCAACCTGAATCGATTCAAGAAACTTAGGGTCTCATTGTTGAGAGGCTTCACCAAGTTTGACCAAGAGGCCTTCAATCAATCGAAGAAGACCGCGCAACGTGACTTCAGAGACATTGGCGATAGAACAAATCTCTGATTGTGTGCGAGGAGAACCCGATTCATTGCATGCTTTGTAGATCAGAGCAGCAGCGACGCCCATTGGCTTCTTCCCTTGCCAAACATCCTCGTGTGGCTTAATCACAGACCACAAATGCTGTACCTGACTTCGCATCGATGGAGCAAGTTCGAGTTTCGACATGAACGGATCGATGTATTGGTCCGGGGAACTAATGGAATGCATGTTCAACATCCGAGAGACCTGACGAATGAGTCGTGACAATTCCTTTTCTTCAATCGAAAATTGTTCAGCGATGTCGGGAATTTGTCGCGGGACGTTCTCCTCGCGGGCAACAAGGTAGGTACACGCAGCAGCAACACCTGCAATGGAACGGCCAGTGACGTACCCCTTGTCAGAAAGACGGCGGTACAATCGGGCGACCTCTTCTTGCATGGCAACCGGGAGTTGTGAACGGTCTCGAATGAATTGGTTGGCTTTGACGAGGTTACGCTCTCGACTCTTACGCGTTTTCGAGCGCTCATCGATGATTCGACGACGCCGCCATTCTCGACGACTTTGGCTCGAGATCCCATGGCGGCTTGCTGCGCCAGTGTTCAAATCACGAACATCAATGGTCGTGTTGAGTCCACGGTCAGCGAGGGTGTAGGTCATTGGCGCTCCAACTCGGGAGCGATCTTCGCCACGGTCTCGTTGTGTCCACTCGGCCCCTGGGTCCGGAACATTTTCTTCGACGACAAGGCCACAGCTGTTGCAGGTAACCTCGCCACGTGTCGTATCGAGACTCCAATCCACCGCTGCGCATTCCTCGCATGGCCGGGTGTGGCCTTCGAGGACTCGTCGTTCGCTTGAGACGTTTGTCTCTTTTTGTGACCGTTCGTTTCCGCTATCAAAACTTGCACTCATCTTCTCAACTCCGGGTATAGTAATTGTATTCAAGACTATTTAAACATTTGTGTTTAATGCATCAGGTTTGTCGTAGAGCAGGGTCTCGATTGTTACGAAAGAGCAAACGATTACTACCAACAAGAAGAAGATTGAACGACAGTATATGAACGTATGTTCAATAGACCCAATATACCCCCAAACAAACGACGAAGTCAAAGCGTATAGTTCAAGGACATTCGTTCGTTCGTTTCGGTTGAACAACATGCCAGCAACAGTCATTTTAGGAGCGCAGTGGGGTGACGAAGGCAAGGGAAAGCTTGTCGACCGTTTGGCTGAACAAGCGACTTGGGTTGCACGATTCCAAGGTGGAAACAACGCAGGACACACAGTCGTCATCGGTGATCGAGTTCTCAAATTCCATCTACTCCCGTCCGGGATTACTCGACAGGAATGCTCACTTGTCCTTGGTGATGGTATGGTCATTGACCCGTGGGTCCTCAACACCGAAGTCGAGAATTGGATCAAAACAGGCGGAGATGACCCAAGAGGAAACCGATTGTTTGTCTCAGAACGAGCCCACATCATTCTTCCATATC
>JAAXIR010000046.1:0-1035 GCA_012270265.1 Candidatus Poseidoniales archaeon | reverse complement strand
TATCTTACCAAAGAGTCAACCGATTTTTTGTCATAACGAGCCCACATCATTCTTACATATCATCGTGCTATGGACAGTCTCGACAAAACAATCGGGACCACTGGTCGTGGAATAGGTCCAACGTATTCAGACAAAATAAATCGAATCGGTCTGCGATTTGGTGACATTGCTGAAGTCGTTCAAGATGAATCATGGGCAGAATCAACCGCACATCGCATGAACAAGTCGCTTGAAGCAGCAGGTTCCGATGTACGCATTGATGCATCATCGCTCGCAAGTGAGGTAGATTGGATTCATTCCACATATGCTACGAGCATTGCGAACACTGGACTCATGCTTGATAACGCACTCAAACTCGATGAACATGTAATTCTCGAAGGTGCACAAGGATGTCTTTTGGACATTGATCAAGGAACCTTCCCGTTCGTTACTTCATCTGTCACCTCACGCGGAAATGCGACACATGGCGCAGGTATTCACCCTGGTCATGTCGACGATGTCATTGGAATTACCAAGGCCTACATCACTCGTGTTGGAAACGGCGCAATGCCGACCGAACTGGAGGATAACGTGGGAACACACCTCGGGACGGTTGGTCATGAATTTGGAACAACAACAGGTCGTAAGCGACGCTGTGGTTGGTTCGATGCGGTTGTCATGCGTCATGCACATCGTATCAATGGTTTCACCTCACTTGCATTGACGAAACTCGATGTGCTTGGAGGTCTTGACGAACTAAAGATATGTGTCGCTTACGAATTGGACGGTGCTGAAATCACAGAGATGCCAAGCAGCGCATCAGCACTTGCTCGATGCAAACCAATCTACGTGACCGTCCCTGGATTCGAATCCAAGTCGCTTGAAGAATGGCTTGTTGTCGCAAAACATGCCAACGAGAACGGGCTAGGAATCTCAACATTACCACAAGCCGCACAAGACTACGTTCGACAACTTGAATCAATCCTTGGAATTCCTTGTTCACGCGTTGGTGTTGGCCCAGATCGTGATGCGACGATCGATTGCGTCTGCGCAAAG
>JAAXIR010000059.1 GCA_012270265.1 Candidatus Poseidoniales archaeon | reverse complement strand
ACCTAGACCAACACATCGCCCTGGATGCAGGGGCAGGTACAGGCAAGACCACAGTTATGGCCGAGCGCTATGTACAACATCTCCTCTCTGCCGAACAACGTGCTACGTATGTTTTGCCACCTCCAATCCGACAGGAACCTATCGGTTCTGGAAATGTCTTGGCTGCAAAACGTGATCGAACACCACTGAACGAATGGAAGGGGTTGTTACCACAGGAGATTGTAGCGATTACCTTCACTCGCAAAGCTGCCTCAGAATTGCGTACTCGAATCCGTCAACGCATTCAGTCACTGCGTGCACATCCTGTTAGCCAAGAGGACAGAATGGGCGTTCATGACCCCAGACTTCGTCATCAAGGCGATGTCTCGATGCTGATGTCCTTGCTCGAGGCAGCTCCGATTTCCACCATCGATGCATTTCTTTCTGAAATCCTAGCACCACACATCGACTCGGTCGCTCTTCATCTGAGCAAGGAGCAATTGCCTGACGAAAAAGCACCGCTCCTCCGAACTCAAGCATTGAATTCCGCTTGGAGAATTCGCAATGCACGAGATGCTATCGAAGCCGGAATGCTGCAATCTGCTGACGATTTTATCGCTGCACGAAACCGTCTGGCAATCCGACTTGGTGGACAACAGAGCGCTCAAACCGTGTTGGAAGGGCTCCTCGAATCGTCGCTTTTCGTCGAGGAATCAAGACGCCGTTTGCGATCCCGTTCCATTCGAGCAAGTATGCCCTGGGATGGAAATACGCCTCCAGATTACCGCCTCATTGAGGATATGATCTTGCAAGAATGTGAACATTTGATCGATCCCGTGATTGAAGATGTCTATACCATTCTCAATGAATGGGTGGATGTCTTCCTCAATCACCACCACGTCTTTGTTGCGCCAGCTCAAACAGAAACAACCAACACACGATTCAATCAACTCGCAAACCTCGCCCGTGAGCCGCTTCCTGATGGGCCAATGGAACGTCTACAATGGCTGTATCAAGTTGTAGCTTCTGCTACGACACCTGCCCAACTCGAAGAGGTGACACCTTCCATTTTGAAAGGTGGAAACTTGCCGCGAAGGAATTATCTCGCAGGTTGGCCCGCAGGATTGGTGACATGGTCGTCGCTTAAAACAAAAGATGTGCAGCCATTGAAAGAACAGGCTTCGGCCCTAGCTTCAGATGCTGGTCAGCGTTTGCAAGACCGAATTCATGACCCTGCTGACGGACGTCTTGTTTTCATGCTCTGCAAAGTTGCATATTGCCTCAATCCATCACGCCCATTCCTACACAGAGATCCAAACGAACGTTATGACCGAGAACTTCTCGGTCTTGAGTTCGGGCGAGAGCCACCGCAGATGAAGATGCGCGTTTCGAGAGACTTGCAGGTCGAAGTCCTCAACGATTTGTACATCGTACACTCTGGATGCCAGGATTTGCTTCGTCACTTGAAATCGCAAGAAGAAGCGCATGACTTTGATGATGTACAATTGATGGTCGGTGATTTACTTCTCGTGCGTTGTCCTGCGATTGTTCGTCATTGGTATCCTCCTGAGGCGGTTCAGGCTTTGGACGATCTTGGGGGTGAGCCATGGTCAGATGAACACATACGTAGAGCACTAACGCTGATGCAAGGTGAAGAAGAAAAGTATCTCGATCTGCAAAGGCGGTACGCGCTCTTGAAACAAATTCGTGCTCGATATCGTGCCTTCATTATCGATGAATACCAGGATACAAACCCAGAGCACGCCCGTCTTCTCTCCCGTCTTTGGGGTCGTCGAGAAGGGATTTCGAAGGAACATCCAGCACCATCTGGGCCATGGGATCCAACCATCTGCATTGTTGGTGATATGAAGCAAAGCATCTACCGATTTCGACAAGCCGAAGTGACCGTCATGCGCCGAATGGTTGCATCTATTCGCGTTGCAAACAGCATTGAACAGAATGAGCCGAGGCTTGAACCATTCATCCAATCGGGGCATGGCCGAGATCCTCGGCCGGTTGGCGCTGGTGGTGAGTCAGGGTCGTTCATTCAAGCATCGGACTATTCCCGCGACGAACAATCAGCGCCATGGGAATACGTCTCCTTCGGAATTGATGACTCAGGAATGGCAGTTGAAGATACAACAGCGCAGGAGCGAGCAGAAGGACACATACAGCTCCGTACGAATTTCCGAACCGCACCGGGTTTGCTTCGAACACTGAACAACATGTTTGATGATACATTCGACGTTCGGCATCATCAATTTCCTGGAGACTTCCATGCTACTGCCCAACCTCTCGAGGCTGGACGTGAGACCCCTCAAACTGGAACGATTGAATGGCTTCTACCAACCCAGAATGATACGGGAGAATTGCCCTTGGATATGATGGAAGGGTACAACCTCTACGATGCGAGAAACGCAAATCTACGCCACCTTGAACACGAACTTATCGCATCACGCTTGGACACACTCGTTCGAGGATTACCGACACGGATTTGGTCATCCGAGGCAGCCGATTTCGTCGAAATAGAGTCTGAAGAAACAATATCTCCGGAAGATGTCATGATTCTTGTTCATTCAAGAAAACACATTCCCGACCTTATCTCGCGCCTTCAAGCACGCGGTTTACCAGTGATGGCCGATAAGCAGGGCGAGTTGTTGAAGCAACCAGTCGTCCAACCCATGATGGCCGTTCTGGAACTGCTTTCTAAGCCAAGCTCGAGGCATGCCGTTCATTCGCTCCTTCGATCGCCAATCGTTGGTGCATCATCCATTCAAATTGAGGAGATAATGGAGGCATCGGATGTCAAAAACTTCTGGGCCCATGCTGCACAGTACTTCGTTTCAGCACCCCAAGGCCCTCTTCTTGCAGCACTCGCTCAGTTGGTTCAACACGGTGCGATTTACGAGGTCTTTGATGCCGTGTTGGATCACAGTGATTTGCTGATTGCCTACCCAGACGAATCCGAACGACAAGTTGCAGAGATGTGGTGTGCACTGGTACAGAAAATTGGTGCTGATTCGGGTCATGAGCCCGCTGCAATTCTGGAGCAAATGAAAGCATTTGCAACACTTGGGAACAAAGGGCCGCAAGCGAGTACAACGCCGACAAGCGGTGCTATTCAAATCATGACCATTCATGGTGCAAAAGGGTTGCAAGCACCCGTTGTCATCGTAACTGGATTGTTTGAGGCAGGCCGACGTAGTTCGAGCATTGAAGCCCAGAACAACGTTCTCATCACACCCGACGTTATCGCAGGTAGAATTCAACCATGGAAATCGAAAGACAAGCCTGAGGACGCATTATGGATGTTAGCCGAACAGATGAACAAAGCTCAGAATCAGGCGGAACTTCGACGCCAATTCTACGTAGCGCTAACACGAGTGAAGGACAGACTCATCTTTGTCGGTTCGCCAAATGCTCCATGTTCAATTGGTGAAAATTCGATGATCGCCATGAAAATCAATTCCAAAGGAAACAACATGGGAGATTTGATGATGGATGGATTCCGATACATGGGGGTTCAGTCGGGATTAGAACAAGTATGGAGCCTCGATGATGATGTACACGGCCAACGTCTCGACGAATATGGTGAACAGGAATTGGAATTCGACCCAATTTCTCTTTTCCATGCAAGTGGATTCATGGACGATTCGCTTCAACAATTGCGGATGTATCATCACCCTGATTGCTTCTCAACACAGACGCCAACTTCGCAGTTGGCCAATTGGTTGGCCATTGAAGAGCAACTCTCTGCATCGGTTGAGGTTGTAGAATCCGAGGAACATATTGTACATCAATCACCAACCCTTCGAATGACTGCACATGGATTGGATACTGCAAATTCGTGCCGCAGGCGATATTGGTTGTCGCATGTGAAGGGTTGGCAAAGTGAGCCATTGAACATTCGAGGACATTCAAACTTCAATCAAGATGAGGAGGAACAAAAGGACCGTTCGGACGGTGAAGATTTGCAGGATGAATCGATTGGTTGGCCCTCTGCAACATCGTTCGGTTCAATGTTCCACAGACTTGTTGAGATTGGATTAGCAAACCCAGCTGAAATGAAATCTGAGGAATTCAACCTGAGCCCAGTTTGGTTGAATTCACAGTCGAATCAGCTCCTTTCGAGCAAAGAAATCGATGACGCAACACACTCACAGTCCGAATGGCATCGTCTATCGCCTGAAGAACAACACCAGACGAGGTCACGGATCATACAGTTGGCAACATTGCTTACGAAAGGTTCACTCGGACGGATGGCCGAAGGACAAGAAGTCAATGGCTGCGAAATCGAAGGGTTGCGCACGGAAGCATCCTTCTTTTTCGATCATGAAGTCAACCTGGAAGGGGTCGTTCGTTCTCCGCTCACACAATTGCAACAACCGTATGTCACGCTCATCGATTCAGTCAACATACTCTTTGAAGGTCAGGCGGACCTCGCTCTAGCAGGTGTGGATGGAGATCAGCCTTGGTTGCAGGTCGTGGATCTGAAAACCTCTGGAGCCCGTGAGGAACATTTGGAAAACCATCCGTTGTACGAATCTCTCGATGAACCATTTTCGTTTGAACCGCAAAATGCTGCAGAATTCGAAATGCTTCGAAACCACCGTCTTCAACTCACGTTGTATTCCTTGGTGGTTCGTCGTCAAGAAGAGCAAAAGCCAGTTGAAAACCGTAGAGAAATACGACCTCCTGCTCTGTTGATTGCCACCACTGGACGTTTTGTTCAGATGCCTGTTGCAATGTACGAAGA
>JAAXIR010000216.1 GCA_012270265.1 Candidatus Poseidoniales archaeon | reverse complement strand
GCGGACCTCCGTGTCACAATCGTACCAACGGATGTCGATGTGGATGGAAGCGGCGAATTGATGACATCACTCAAAATGAAGCGATTGTTCGACATCGGATATGCAGACAAACTCCAAGCACCAGCAAACGATGACCCTGTAACCGTTCCAATCGAATATTCACACATTCCGTACCTCAATACTGCTCCTGCAGCTTACTCCATCGAGTTTTGTGGAATCGAACGCATCCTCGACATTGCAGACCTCGGTCTTGACGAAGAGGATTACGTCTGGAACATTTCACTCACCAACCTCGAAGGAGAAGAGAGCGTGCACTACATCAATCTCTCCGCCCCGTGTGTTCCAGGAAGCGAATTGATTGAACTCCCCGAGCGACCAGCTTACGTCCTCTCCCCGAAACTCATTTTCAATGTCAAGGTACCTGACAGGCCAAACATTCTGCCAGGTGATGGATACGACATCACAATGCGATTGCACCATCCTGATCCCAACGAACCAGTTACTGAGGAGACGTTCCGATTTGCATTGAACGTCTATGCCGACCCGATGATTGACCCCGATTCCCAACGCCTCGTCGATTCAGAAGGGAATGAACTTGACTTCATCATGGAAGGTCAAACAACCTACATCGAGTTTGATTTGAAGAACGAAGGAACAGCACTCGCAGTCGGTATCGGAGCCCAACTCGTCTGTGAAGGATTGGTCATCGAAGATGCCCCTGGCTTTATCCCATTCCTCGCAGAAGGTGAGGTTGAAACGATGCGATGGAAGATCACCGGTGAAACGTTGGATTGGTGGGAGCAAAGCAAGGGTGCTGATTGTACAGTGAGCATTCAATCCGACTATGCACTCAACAACGTCGTCGAAAACGACGTAGTGGTCTTCACCCAAGAAGTCGACTCAAACGCTCCTTCCACACTCACTGCGTTTGCAGGATTCGGTATAGCGTTGATTGTCACCATCGGTTTGCTTGGTCTGACCAATCAGAACGAGAAGTACCGCCTTGGTGCAGTCTACTCTGGTGTCATCATGCTCGGATTCCTCTTCCATCTCTATGACGCAGCATGGTGGGGTCCTGTTTCGATCGTGCTTGCTTCGCTCTGGGTTTGGAGAATGGCGTGGCGAAGCAGCGAAGAATTCCGTTACATTCACGAAGATTACCAACGTGCTCGAAAAGGTATCTCCACCATTTATGCTGATCACTTCCAAGCGCTTACCGACTCACGTCGGCAACTCACCATCATCCTCAGCCTACCATTGCTTGGGTTTGTTGGCGTCGTCTTGGGCCTACCTCCGCAAATGACGCCAGACGAGGCCAATCTGATCTCGCTTGTCGGCTACATCCTGCTCTCGACCATCGTTGTTTGGTTCATCCTCCGACGTGCCAACAAGTTGTATGGTTCCCTCTACGGTAAACTCACGGACATTGAGGTCAAGGCAACACGAATTGAACGTGACCTTGGCGATCCGGCACGGCTTCTCAACGACCTTGCCATGGATGGACTCGACCTTTCTGCCATCCTTGAACAACCTCAATCGACAGTCATCTCAGACGGTCAAGCAAACACGGAATCTTCAGAGGAGGTGACATCAAATGGCGAAGAGCAAGGCTGAGCAGGATGATTTCATCATGGACTCAGAATTGGGCGATGGCGACCTTTCTGATGCCCAAGCCGCAATTGCAGCCTCCAATGAAAGCGCACAACGCTTGATGCAGGCAAGTCGTGAACTCGAATCTCTAGTTCAGAATGTTGGCAGTGATGAAGTCAATTCTCTTGCAACGACGGAACTTGACCTGCTTCAGGCCAAGACCTTCCTCGAAACACACCGATTGCGTCGTGCTCGTAAGAGCGTCCGTCGTGCTGAAAAAGCACTCAATGTCCTCGAGGAAGATGTCCTGTATCTGCGACGCAGTATCGCCATGTTGCATCGGTTGTTGCGAGAAAAGGCACTTGCTGAAGAAGAGGTCGAGAACGTTCTTCGTCGTCTTCGCAATGCTACAGGTGCTGCAGAAATCGGTGACGTCGGTTACGCAGCCACAGAAGTCGAGTATCTCGTCGACGATCTCATTGGCGGTAATTCTTCAACACTCAATCCATTCCTGTTCCGCCACTTCTGGCTCTCTGTCGACACGCGATGGCCTGCTGGTGGGGAGACAGGTATCCTTCTTGTTCGAATCATCAACGATGGTGATATTCCGTTGCCGATGATGCGTCTGGCCCCTCCAGTACCAGAGGGGTGGGTTGCAAAACCATCCTTCATCGACGTACCCGTTATCGGGCCTGGAGGCAATCTTCCTGTGCGATTTGAGATTCAAGCAGACCGTCGACACGGAGCAGACGAAGTACCACTCTCACGAAAACTTTCAATTGCGACCGGGTACGAAATGAGAAATGGTAACGTGACTGTAACCGTTCGTGCACAAAACAGATCGATGGAACCGCTCGTTGATGTTCTTATTCAACCGTGGATGCCACCAGGCTTTACTGCCGACAAGGTGCCATTCATCAGCAGGCTAACGCCTGACGAAGTGGCCGTGATTCGCATTCCACTTCGAATTGACTTGGGTCATGGAGGTGCTCCGTGACCCACATCCTATTCCACCCTCGCTTGAGGGAGGACGAGTAAAAAAAGGTGAAAAAAATGAAAACCGAAAAAGAAACGAAGCAAGACGAACTTGCTGCAATCGGTATTGGTGCAATGATTGTATTCATTGCATTGATTTTGGTTGCGGCAGTAGCGGCAGCGGTCATCATTCAGACCGCAGAAAAGCTGCAACAGAACGCACAAGCCAGCGGTGACGACACCCAAGAGCAAATGTCCACAAAGGTCATTCTGCTCTCAACCGTTATCGATGACATGACCGGAGGTGCAGAAGAACTCTTCTCAACCTTCGAGTTGGCGCCTGGTTCAGAACCGATTCAAGGTGATGACCTAGCCTATACTGTCATCTGTGACGATGGTGCGGGTAACGCTGCATTCGATGATGGTGACTTCAGTGGAGCAACTGCTCACGATGGAAACGGCGAAACAGTCGCTGCTCCAGTCATCACATTGAATCCAGGAACAACCTACGTCGTTGTCCTTGACATTCCAACATGCGGACCAACTGCAAACACAGACCACATCCTTGTGATCTCTGTCGTTGGTGGCGGTTCCACATACGAAGAACTCCAATACGGTAGCGCTCCGGCAGTAGGAGACGTTGTAGTCTGAGGTGATTAAAATGAAGAACACACAAGAAAAGAACATGAAAAACGATAACTTGGCTGCAATTGGTATCGGTGCTATGATTGTCTTCATCGCATTGATTCTTGTTGCTGCGGTAGCTGCTGCTGTCATCATTCAGACAGCAGAGAAGCTCCAACAGAACGCACAATCCACTGGTGACGACACCACTGACGAAATGTCTGGTAAGGTCCAAGTCCTCAACGTCTTCGTTGCGGATGATTCCAGTTTCGAGGTCTACTTCCGTTTGGCTGCTGGTTCCGATGACACAGCAGACACGGACATCCTCTTCCAGATCTTCTGTGACGATGGTGCTGGCGGAATGGATCGAATCTCCGGTGATTTCGGCGACTCGCAACTTGACCCACTTTCAGGTGCTGCAGCAGTAACAACAGCTGCTTCAGGTACTGGATACCGCACAACCGTTTCGGCTGATGACGGAACTGGTGACTGTGGTCCGAACGCATTGTTCACAAACAACGTCAAGGCAACGCTCTACCTCCACGTCGTTGGCGGTGGAACAACCTACGACGTTCTCAAGGTCAACGACGATTCTGCTGGAGCAGTGGTGGTCTGAGTCTGCCTGTGCAATGACTTGCTTCGAGCAGGTCAAGCACAGGAGGTTATTCCATGGCATGGCCATTTGGCAGTGCAGGGAACGACCGGGACGCAGACGCTGAACTCGCAGAAGAGCGCTTGAAGATTATGGCCAATGTGGCCATTGAACAAGTGCCACTCCCCGAACAAGGAGAGTTGAGTGAAGAGGATGCATGGACCATCTCCCCCGGTCCGACTCGAGCACGATTAAACAGTATTGGATCTGTTCCATCTGTGACGGCAACGCTTGCCCCTCAACCGGCAGCTCCCGTCAATGCGCAGGTGGATACATCCGGTCTGGAGCGTATGATCAGCAGCCGTCTCGACATGGTCGAAGACGTGCTTGGACTGATTTCACACAAGATGGAACAAGCAAACGTTGCACCTGCGTCAGAGGATGAAGAATCCTCAGAGGCGGGTGAGGAAGGCGACGATGTTTCGGTAGAAGGAGCAGAAGGTGACACAATTGTCACTGCAGATGGAGAAGTTCTCCCTGTAGGTGGTGGTGTTGAGCGACTGCGACAATCTGACGAAGCACGACTTGTTGAGTTGTACGAGGCGCAGGCTCTTGCAGCGAATCCTTTCCTCGCAAAGGGTTCGTATGAGCAGGCTGCGAACGATGGCGTTGGTGCGGCAATGGTCGCTGCATTGTTGCTGGATAACCTCTCTGGTATGGCAGCTGTGAGCTTTGCTCAGAAAGCTGTGCAAAGCGGAATGCTGAGCGAAGATGAAGGACGGGCAGTCCTCGCTATCGTTCAGTTGGCCGCTCCTGGAGAGGCAGAATCTGCATTGAACGATCATCTATCGCATCGCAAGTTGCTGACCTTTTCAGCGATTGTTGAATCTTGGCGCTCTCAGACATCGAAATCGGAGGAATGATGCATGGGCGCTTCAGTTGGAGTTGGTGCTCTCGTGGTTGGTA
>JAAXIR010000200.1:221-4757 GCA_012270265.1 Candidatus Poseidoniales archaeon | reverse complement strand
AATTCCTAATCGGGACACGGTGTCTAATTGGTGCCGGGTGGGACGCTTCTAAAATCAACGTTCTAATCGACATGAACACTGTAACAACTTCGATGAGTATTAATCAACTCAGAGGACGATCAATGAGACTTGACAAACAATGGCCTGAAAAAGTAGCAAATAATTGGGACATAATCTGTTTAGCAGAAGAGTTCATCAAAGGATTTGATGATTATGAGAGATTTGGCAAGAAGCACAAGAATTTGTATGGAGTGTGCGATGATGGCTCTATAGAAAAGGGAGTTGGACATGTACATGCAGCATTTACTGAACTTGAACCAGAAGGAATAAATGAAGGAATGGCTGTAATCAATCAAGAAATGCTTGAAAGAGCAGGAAGAAGAGCAGAAACTAGAGAATTTTGGGGTATTGGCAGACCATTCAAGTCAAACATAGCAATTATCAGAGCCGAAGCACAGGCAATGCAAGATGGTAAATTAATCTCTAAAATGTCAGAGGTAAAAGGTGGCTCGCGTGGGGGAGGTTGGTATAGATACTATCTAGAAAATTGTACCGAGGAAGAATCCGAATTGTTCGCCCAAGCAATCTCGGAAGTATTTGGAGACTTGGATGGTGCTAGATATGTCATACCTAGGAGTGCTAGATTCTTTGATGAAACCTTCCTATCTAGACTCCTCCCGGAAGTTCTTGCCAAATACCTAAGGCGTGAAAGACAAGATTTGGTAATGTTTCACAAGGTACCAACCTGCCTTGCTAACAGGAAGGTAGAAGCCGAGTGGTTCGAACACAGATGGAATGAACTAGTAAGCCCGGGGGAAGTGTTCTATGCGCAGAGTAAATCTGGAAAAGAACTGCTAAAAATGGCTAAGGAAAACCAACTGGTTTACAAGGGAAGTAAACATCTAAAGGATGTTTTCATCTAAGTCCTGCTTTCTTCAGAGACTCTAGCAATACACTTCCTAATTCAGAAGGATCCCTTGCACATGCAATACCTGCTGCTTCGAATGCCGCAAACTTTTCTTCTGCAGTACCCTTTCCACCAGAGATGATTGCTCCTGCATGACCCATTCTCTTTCCAGGTGGTGCGGTAGCTCCTGCAACGAATCCTACGATTGGTTTGGTCACATTCTCTGCGGCCCATGCTGCTGCTTCTTGCTCTGCATTTCCTCCGATTTCTCCTATCATTACGATAGCTTCTGTTTGTTCATCTGATTCAAATGCAGCAAGGCATTCGATGAAACCAGTACCATTAACTGGATCACCACCAATTCCTATGCAGGTTGATTGCCCTTCATCAATGCTCATTGTTTGGGCAACTGCTTCATATGTTAGAGTACCAGACTTAGAGACAATTCCACTTCTTCCTTTATCGTGAATATGTCCTGGCATGATTCCAATCTTCGCACCACCATTCTCACCTGGCGTGATGATTCCAGGACAATTCGGTCCAATCAATCGCACACCTGGGCGATTCTCGACGAAGGCAACGGCCTTGACCATGTCAAGGGTTGGAATGCCTTCCGTAATGCAAACGACAACACCTTCGCCTTTGATTTGATCGAAAGCATCAGCAGCTTCCATGATGGCTTCACCAGCGAATGGTGGTGGAACGTAAATGACGGTTGCATCAGCATCTGTTGCCTCAATCGCTTCAAACATCGAGTTCCAAACTGGGAAATCCTTTCCTTGGAGTTCAACGGTTTGGCCACCCTTTCCAGGCGTACAGCCACCGACTATGTTGGTCCCGTATTCGACCATCTTATCGGCATGGAACATGCCTTGTTTTCCTGTGATTCCTTGTACCAATACTTTCGCGTTTTCTTCGATCCAGATTCCCATCAGGCCTCACCTCCGATCAATTGTACAATCTTCTGCGCACCATCTGCCAAGTCATCAGCAGGGTGAATATTGAGGGTCGAGGCAGCAAGAATCGCCTTGCCTTCGTCTACATTGGTACCTGCTAAGCGAACGACAAGTGGAACATTGAGGTCGAGCGCTTCCGTAGCAGCAATCACACCACGAGCAATGATGTCGCAGCGCATGATTCCACCGAAGATGTTCACGAGGATTCCTTTGACATTGGGATCTTCAAGGATGATCGAAAACGCCGTCTTCACTTGTTCCTCGTTGGCTCCACCACCAACGTCAAGGAAGTTCGCAGGTTCTCCCCCATACAGTTTGATGACGTCCATTGTAGCCATGGCAAGACCTGCTCCGTTGACCAGACAGCCGATGTTGCCATCGAGTTTGACATAGGAGAGGCCTGTTTCCTTTGCTCGGATTTCAACATCCTCTTCTTCAGAAAGGTCGCGCAAGTCGTCCCAGTTCTTGTGACGGAATTCTGCATTTTCATCGAAACTGACCTTCGCATCCAAAGCAACCATCTCATCGTCACCTGTTCGAACCAAGGGGTTGATTTCGACCATTGCACAGTCCTCTTGGACAAACAGTGCATACAGCGAACGAAGCATCTTTGCAAACGACTTGTGTGCTGCACCGGAGAGGCCGAGTGCAAGACCAAGATCACGAACTTGGTAACCCATCAGACCTGCATTGGGGTCAACGTTGACCTTGTGTAGCAATTCTGGAGTTTCTTCAGCGACCTCTTCGATATCCATCCCACCTTCCGTCGAGGCCATGATGAGAACTGATTTCTCCTCACGGTCGACCAGCAATGCAAGATAGTATTCGTGAGCAATATCGCATCCAGATTCAACATACAGATGATTGACGAGTTTTCCTTCTTCGCCAGTTTGCTTGGTCACAAGGACGTGCCCCAAAATGTTGGTAGCATACGTTTCAACATCCTCTCGAGAAAAAGCGATTTTTACACCACCTTCCATCAAGAGATCTCCGGTGTTAGGACAATACAGGTTTCCTTTCCCACGTCCTCCAGCATGGATTTGAGATTTGACTGCAACAACCTTTGACTGGAGCGTATCGTAGGCCTGAAGTGCATCTGCAACGCTCGTACAGTGGACGCCATCGAGTACCTTTACGCCATGGGCTTTGAACAGTGCTTTACCTTGGTATTCGTGGATGTTCATTGTATCACTAAATGCACCGAGCAAAAGAACGCCTTTGAACTGTGCGGCTACGTTGTCTCAATCATCCAAAGCACCAACACTACAAGTTGAAAAGCGAAAACAGTGCGCACCAAGCATGCAGGTCGTGGTCTTGGCGGGTGGCTTCGGCACACGACTCCGTCCTTGGACCTATGAAATTCCAAAACCAATCCTACCAATGTTGGATAAGACACTTCTCGAACACGTTGTTGAAGTTGTGCCGAGCGACAAAGTCGACGAGGTTGTCGTAGCGGGTGGATACAAGGTTGATGACATTGAAGCATACTTCAAAGAGGCGGATGTCTCTTACGATGTTCGAATCGTCAGAGAAACAGAACCACTCGGAACAGGAGGTGCACTCGGCAACTGCAGAGACGTCGTCTCAGGACAATTCGTCTGTCTAAATGGCGACATTGTCTCATCTTTGGACATGCAAGTTGGACTTGATTTGCATCAAAAAAACGGTGGCATAGGGACATTGGCACTTTGGGAAGTCGAAGACCCAACGCGATTTGGAATCGTAGGTCTTGATGATGAGCAACGCATCACGCAATTCAAAGAAAAACCAGCACCAGAAGAGGTCTTTTCAAACCTCATCAATGCCGGATCTTACCTGTTCAAAGACGACATCTTCGACTACATCCCTTCGGGACGCAGTTCCCTCGAGCGCGAAGTGTTTCCCGTCCTCGCTGAAGAACGCAAACTCAACGGTTTCTCCTTTGATGGCTATTTCATCGATGCAGGAACCCCCAAAAGCTGGTCTCTTGGTGTTGAAGCAAGCATTGCACATGAGCGATGGAAAGGCGGCAAGCGTGTTGATTCCAATTGGCACGCAGACGATTCCATCAGTATCCAAGGCGATAGCAACGTCAGAAACAGCATGCTCTCAACAGGAGCCTCAATCACGTCTGCTCATCTCTCCAAATGCAGTCTTCTCAACAACGTTCAAGTCGGAGACAATTCGAAACTGAACGAAACACTCGTGGGAAGAAACTCGACCATTGGAAAGAATTGTACATTGGACAACGTGGTTGTCGATCATAACTCGATCGTTCCAGACAACACCGTTCTTTCCGATGTACAATGGCCGCTTATCGAGTGATAGAACGGAAGATATCAAGAAGAATTAGTGTGTGGGATTATCATGCAGCCCCTCATTGTTGTCAATTTCAAAACGTATGCGACGGCCATGGGTCAGAAGGCAGTCGATTTGGCACAAGCGATGGAACGAGCATCCAAGGACCATGTGAGGATGATTGCAGTCGTGTCTGCCTTTGATCTCCATGCAGTCAAACAAGCCGCACCGTCCTTGGAAGTTTGGAGTCAGCATCTCGACCCTGTTGGACAAGGATCATTCACAGGCATAGTTACTGCGTCAAGTTTCAGAGATGCAAGTTGAAATGTTTTAGGTGCAACAGGACCCACAGGACCAACTGGTGCACAAGGTGCTCAAGGTGGTCTAGGTGCTACT
>JAAXIR010000200.1:0-211 GCA_012270265.1 Candidatus Poseidoniales archaeon | reverse complement strand
GTTGGCATCAGCCTGAAAACTCTATAGAAAGATGTGCACGCGGTAAAATTATCAACCATGCAGAGCACAAATTCGACATCGAACATGTGCAACAACTTATGCAACAATTGCCGGATGATTTCCCGATGTGTGCCTGCGCAGCCGATGTTGATGAAGCGCATCAATTAGCAGAGCTTGGCCCTACATTCATCGCAGTTGAGCCACCAGAACT
>JAAXIR010000122.1 GCA_012270265.1 Candidatus Poseidoniales archaeon | reverse complement strand
CAAAGGTACGACGCATGGCTTCGACAGCAGCATCGTCTGCAGCGTTTTTGTCGCCTTTACCTCGCCATGCAGCACTAGCAATCGCAGCGTTGTCAACGGCTTCGAGGAAGTGCTTGGTGAGGTCTGCTGTGCTGCTCATGTATCGTCCAATTCAAGAGCGAACATATGCCTTTTCGCTTGTTTTGATGCTCAGCGTCGGCGGTTCGGACGTCCAGAACGGCCTTTGCCTCGAGAGTTGTGTCGTCCACCTGGGCCTTTTCTGCCACCGCCTTGTCGGCCTCCGCCACCATGACGACGTTGGCTTGGGTGACGTCCTTCCGGTTGGAAGGTCCAGTCATCGCTTCGACGAGGACGAACGTATCGACGTCCAACACGTTCCTGATCCAAATCTTCGACGAGTTGATCGATGAATTGTTCTGGTAATTCAACAGCAGTAATCTTGTCGAGCATTTCGATGCGGCCAACCGAACCGTCAGGTAGGTTTCCGACTCGGTAGACCATCCCAGTGATGGCGCCTCGTTCGATACCGTCCATGGCCCCTAACCCCAGTACCAAGGCTGCCTTTGGTCCGTTGTCGCTCTTGTTGAGTTGAGGGGTGTTTGCTGTGTCCTGTTCAGGCGATGAACCCAAGAGTTTCGATAGGGCTGCAACCGCAATCTTTTCGGCACTCATTCCCGATTCTCGTGCAGCATTGAAGGCATCAAATGCGTTCTGGTGAGGTTCAATCTCATTGAATTCTTCAACCAGTTGCAGACGTTGGAGATCATCGATGTCTTGTTGTGTAGGGATTTCCATACGCTCAAGTTCACCTGCTTTCTTTTCGATGCGCTTGATGTGGCGTACTGCTCGGTTTCCAACCATGAGGACGCTGCGTCCAGTTCGTCCTGCACGACCGGTTCGGCCGACACGGTGGATGTAGGTATCATCGTCCGTTGGTAGGTCATCTTGGAGAACCAAGTCCACTCGATCTACGTCGATGCCTCGAGCAGCAACGTCCGTTGCAACCAAGACGTTGGTTCGTCCTTCTCTGAATCGGTTCATGACGCGGGTTCGTTCTGCTTGTGACATTCCTCCATGGAGAGCTTCAGCACCTTTTGGTCGCAGGATATCGGCAACCGTCTCGACTCGATTTCGAGTCTTACAGAAGATGATGGCCGCACTCGGTTGCCATGCAAGAAGGAGTTTCTCAATCGCATCAACGCGTTGTCGGAGTGTGCAGATCATGACGTACTGTTTGACAAGGCTTGGAGGTCGTTCCTCCTTTCCAGAGGCACGGATCTGTTCAGGGTCCTCTAGAATTTTGCTTGCAAGTTTCTGGACGTGTTTTGGCATGGTTGCCGAGAAGAGAAGCGTCTGATGGTCAGGATTCATTTGGTCGACGATGTATTCGAGATCGTCTGCAAATCCCATGCTCAGCATCTCATCGGCTTCGTCTAACACGAGAACATCGTACTGATTGAGATCAACATTGCCTCGCTCCATATGGTCACAGATACGACCAGGTGTGGCGACCAAGATGGCGTCAGGCCATTCGGTCAATTGCTGAATTTGCTTCTTCATCGAGGCGCCACCAATCAGTGCAGTGGCGATGTTGTCAACTCCACTCAATCGCTCGATTTCATTCACCACCTGCAAGGCGACTTCCAGGGTGGGACAGATAATGACTCCTGGTTTGTGTGTTTGTAGAATCGGGAGAACGAAGGCTGCCGTCTTTCCAGTTCCTGTGCGTGCAGTGGCGAGAACGTCACGACCTGCAATCGCTGGCGGTATTGCCATGGCCTGAACGGGTGTGGCAAATTCATACCCGAGGGCATCCAATCGATCAAGAAGATGAGCCTCGAGTTCAAGGCTCTCAAAGGTGGTTGAGTCGGACATCTTGCACACCGCTAGGCGTGCCCCAGCAATTTGCCCTGCTGGCCTCCCTCGTTTAAGCGCGCCCTATGGATTGAGGCTTTGTGCCGTGTTTGACACGATTGTCATCCTTTCCGTTTCTCAACGATGTGGAGATCGGTGATTTTGGCGTTTGGATATTGGCCATCCTCATCCTTTTCGAAAGACTTGATCATGTCAAGAACGCATAGCAGGCCTGCGCTGACACCAGTGATGGCTTCCATCTCGATGCCAGTCTTGTAGTGTGCTGAGACGTGAACTGTGCAACGAAGGGAGGTTCCTTCCCATGCCCAATCAACTTTGCAGCCTTCCAATGGAATGGGATGGCAGTGAGGGATAATTCGAGGTGTTTCTTTGACGGCTTGAATCGCAGCAATGGTTGAAGCTTCGAGAACATCGCCTTTCTTGACCAACTTATCGACAATGGCTTGTTTGGTTGCTGTTTGAAGATGCAAGAGGCCTGTAGCAGTTGCTTTTCGCTCAACCACTGGTTTTGTTCCTATCTCGACGATGCCTTGTATTTCCTTGTCCATATTCATCCCAATCCTGCTTTCCAAGTCGATCCTTGAGAGGTCACTTCACGCTTCCACAAAGGAGCCTGTTTCTTGAGTTCATCGATGAGCCATTCACACGCTCGGAAGGCTTCCTTGCGGTGCGGGCTTGCAACGTGTATGCTGACGATCGATTCTTGTGGTTCGACACGTCCCGTTCGATGCGCCATGGCTACGGATAAGGTTCCGAATGTGTCGCACGCTTGGTTGGCTAAATCTCGAAGCACTGGCCCGAGCTTCTCTTGCCATGCATCGAACTCAAGAGCATAGACTTCAGCATCGCCTTCCGTCCCTCGAGTGATGCCGAGGAATGAGACGATAGCGCCACATCCTTTGGTCTCAAGTTGTTCTCTTAACGCTGCATGATCGAGAGCATCAGGGGCTTCTTCGATGATGATATGGCGCCCCATGGTGATGCGAAGGGAGCGCATGATTCAAGGGTAACGGCTCGATGGGGCAACATGGCCGATAGCGCTGACTCGACCAAACCCATCCACATCATGGGTGCTGGATTGTCAGGTCTGGCTGCAGCAACCATTCTTGCGAAAGCAGGTAAGGAGGTTCATGTCCACGATGTCCGCGGCGATTCTGGAGCCCGATTTGATGGAGATTTCCAAGCTCTTGAGAATTGGTCGATGGACGTTGATTTCTTTGACCAATTGAAGGATTGGGGATTCGATGCATCAGAGTTTCAAGCAACGGAATTTCAGGTTGTTGATTTGATTCATCCAGATGATGTCATTACGCAGCCAAAGAGCGATCGCGTTGCCTACCGAATCGTTGAGCGTGGAACCTCTGACCATACCATCGACCAAGGGATGAAGCGTCAAGCCATGGCTGCTGGGGCAACCATACACTACAAATCCCGTGTGAAGGAAGAGGATTGCACCATCATCGCTTGTGGGCCGAAAGGAACGTCTGCAGTAGCATATGGCGAGATTTTCAAAACATCACATCCCAATCACATTGCGTTTCAATTGAACGACAAACTTGCACCAGGTGCGTATTCCTACCTCATCATCGTTGATGGCGTTGGCCTCATTTGTACGTGTTTATGGAGAAAGCAATCCAAGAGTGAACGCTTCCTCAATGAGACCATCGCATGGTACGAAAAGCACTATCCGAAACTTGACCGAACCCCAATCAAGCGCGTCGGTGGAAAAGGAGATTTCACCATCAATCAACGTTACAAGCAAGATGGACGATACTATGTTGGAGAGTCTGGTGGACTTCAGGATTTCATGTGGGGATTCGGTATGCGAATGGCCGTCTGGTCTGGCGTTTTAGCGGCGAAGGATTTGCTAGGCGAGTGCGATTATGAAACCGAGGGCCGCAAGCAATTGTTGCCGTATGTTCGCACAAGTGTTGCCAATCGATGGCTGATGAACCGTGTTGGTGATGGCATGTTCAAACGAATGTGTCGTGCATGGATGAAGGATCAAAAGAGGCGAGATGATGGCCTTGTTTGGATTGGAAAGTTGTTCCGGCCTCGTTGGTACAAGACGTTGCTGTATCACCTTGTTACACCGTTCATGCTGACCAAAGATCCGAAGGCGATGGGTCGTGGTGTTCGACGCATGCCGTTTCGTAAGGCCAAGGCGAGAGATGTATGGGAACAATCCCCAGAAGCAGCCTCCATCGGAGAGCAGTGGAATGAAGTTCGACGAGGCGGAGGCAAGGTTTCGTTTGCCAACGACTCGGATGAGGCGAGCATTTCCAGCGAGTAGACGCGACGATTCGTTCATAATGCGAATCGTTTTCGGGCAAATATGAGCGACCTCAATTTCGAAGCCATGCCCAACAAACTCGTGAACTATGCTACTCTCGATGGTATTGCCGTCATCGAATTGGCAAGTGATGCTGCAGGAGCACCACTGACCGAAACCAACGATCGTTCACCGAACACCTACACCCACGGTATGATGAGCGATCTTGATGATGCCATCATCAAGGCTCGATTCGACGACGATGTTTCATGCATTGTTCTGACTGGAAACGGGTCCTCCTTTTTCTCTGCAGGTGCATCAATTCAAATGTTGAACAGCGTCTCTCCGGGATTCAAGTACAACTTCTGTCTTCACGCCAACGAAACTCTATCTCGACTCGAGCAGACACCAAAGTTGGTCGTTTGTGCCATCAACGGTCACGCAGTCGGTGGCGGTCTTGAAATCGCTATGGCAGCTGATATTCGTATTGCTCGCAAGAACTCTGGAAAGGTCGGTCTACCTGAGATCAACCTTGGTGTTCTCGCAGGTACTGGTGGAACCGCTCGATTGACTCGACTCATTGGAAAGGCCAAGGCGCTTGAGATGATGGTGACGGGTGAATTGATGTCCTTTGAGGATGCACACGCACACAATC
>JAAXIR010000218.1:1660-4816 GCA_012270265.1 Candidatus Poseidoniales archaeon | reverse complement strand
GGGCGGTCCTCTCCCGTCCAACATCCCGAAATTCGGACATAAACGGATTCGTCTACCACAAGAGGTTGTGTTGAAATATAGCCAGCTTCAAATTGATGGGACCAAGACGATTCAGAGTTGGCTTGAACCAAGGGTAGCATGAACAAAGTGAGAACGAGAATTGTTGCAACACGCATCATGAATGCCTCTGGATCATTGTCCGAAGTACTGCACTGACTTCCTTCCCATCGATACCAGGGCAAGCACCCATAACGACTCCCATGAGAGGACCCATAGCACCCATTCCGCGTTCTTGAACGAAGTCAATGCGTTCGAGAACGATTCCTTCAACAATCGATTCTAAGTCGCCGATGTCGGCAGGCACAAGGCCGTTCTCGTCAGCATAGGCTTCAATCTCTTGGCCCGTAACGTGATGCGCTTGGGCGAAGTGGTCAACCACTTGTTCAATGCCCTCACGAGTTATCCCTCCTGCTTCACGGACAGAGAGGATTGTAGAGAGGACGGATGGTTGAACGGATTCATGCTCGAGGAGCAAGGTCCCCCATGCCTTTGTTTTCGATTCATGATGATCGAAGAAAACATCATCCAATTCTCGCGAAAGAAGTTGTTTGCACTGATCTTCAGAGAGTTCAGTTTGGGCGAGGCGTTCCATTCGCTCTTCTTGCCGCATAGGCAAGTTCTCGACGATGTTTTGCCAGTGATCGTCGCGAATGGGGATTGTCGGAACATCCGTTTCAGGATACATTCTCGCTCCACCAGGCAGTGGGCGCATTGCGGTTGTCGTTCCGTCATCAGGTGCACCTTTCTTCACAACGACGTTTCGGACCTCTTGAGGGATGCGATGGAAAGCAAGTCGTGCTCGGCGACCAACTGATTCCAGCGCAAGATGTGCTTGCCACGATGGTGCGAGACAGAGAACAAACGCATCATCTGACCTGAGTTCGAGTTGATTTCGAACGGTTTCTACATGCTCTTCCTCGATACCGTAGGCCGGAAGTTCGTCTGAAGGGAAAACGCCACGAACGCCCGCAAGTTTCGCTGCTCCTGCTAATTCTCGTCCGAGTCGCGGAAGTTGGGCCCCTTCAACGTCTAGGCTTTTCGAACCGATCTTCCCTGCAAATCCGTTCAATGGGAGCGACAGCATTGTGTAGCCCTTTGAAAATCCCTCAGAGACCATCCTGCTCTCACAGGATGCAAATGCACTCGTTACATCGGTGTACTCGAGAGGAATGTGTTGTGCAACTATTTCTGCTACTTCAGATTCCATGCCAGAATCATCGAGGTCACGATTTGGTGGAAGTTGAGGCAATCCAAGAGAAGAGCGAAGCTCGTTCGCAAGACGATACATGTGGACTTGTCGAACCATCTCTAATCGAACAATTCGAGGAATCCAACCAAGGTCTTGACAGCCTTTGATTTCAACTCGATCACCACAGGCGACGCTGACGTTCAAATCTTGGCGAATGGATCCAAGACCCCGACGAACACGTCGAGTGTCTCGTAGTGTTCTGCCAAGGGCCATAGCCGTCTCTTTCGCATGTTCTGGAGATTGAATATCCGGCGATGTTGCAATCTCGATTAGAGGTACACCGAGCCGGTCAAGATTGTAGATGACCTGTTCACCTTGATCTGTAGGGATGGTATCCAGTTTACGTGCACTATCTTCTTCCAAGCAGAGAACATCAATGCCAACATCACCTGTATCGGTCTGGAGTGTGCCATCAGTTGATATCAGGGAAGTGCGTTGAAAACCGCTTGTGTTTGAACCATCCACGACCGTCTTTCTCATTGTTTGAACCGCTCCAACAGGCTTGGCTCCGAGCATCGCTGAGACGGTAAGTGCGACATCGAGTGCGTCGGAATCGTGCGAAAGTGGTGGGCTTTCATCCAACTCGATCAGGCCCGAATTAGGCGACTGAATGTATACGAAGGAACGGTTTCGTCGCTTCTCGAAGCGAGCTGCAACATCGACTTTACCACCTTCTCCACTGGCCAGTCGTAGTTTACGGGCATAGCGTGGCCAATCTTCTGGAACGCTATCGATGGTCACATCGAAGAGTTCTGACGGTTGACGAGAGTGAAGTTTTCCAGTTGCAAGTTGTTGATGGACTTCAATACCGCACATGAACCCTAATTGTTCTGTATCGAAGGTTGAGGCATCAGTAACATCACCTTGGGGTTCCTGATGGGTCACATCTGCCATGGACTTCCCACGCATCTCCCCTTCAAGAGATGATTGCTTCGCATCTAAACAATTTGGAGTGTATCATAACCAGTAGGACGCATCAATCGACCGTTTTGATTGAGTTTGTCAATGACTTCCTCGGCCTTATCCCTCGATATGTCAAGACGTTCCGCTTCGTTGAGGACATCAACAAGTTGTGCGAACCCTTCTCCATTTGCAGACAAGCGGTCCACGATATCGAGTATGCTTCGTTCTGCATGCCGGGCTTTCCCTTTTTGGTTCGAAGCAATAGCTGTTTCATCGAAATTCTCACCCATGAGATCGTACCGCCATGTCTTCGTTAGCCGAACGGCTCGCTCAGCATCCTGGATGTTAGCAGTTTCAGACAGTCGAATTCGTGCACTCGCTTCAGCAAGTCGAGCAAGTGCTTCAAGGGCACGTGCAGTAATAGCAACCGAATCTTGGAATTCACCCGATTGCTTCCGAGTCGAAACATAGTAGTCAATGATGTGCTTCTTGGCTTCCTCATCCAAATTTGGATGAACGGTTCGCTTCGCATAAGCGACATACTTCCGAATGAATTCTCTGTGAAGATGTCCGTCCGTATGACTTGGTTTTGTCATCACCGAACTAAGCTTTCGTGGATCAGGTCTTGACCCTTCATTGACCAAGAGTTCACTCGTTCCGGAGAGTCGGTTATCGACAATGTGTCCGGCAATTTTTGCGTCTTTGTCTTCGGATGGCTCGTCGGTCAACAACCAAATGACATCGAAACGCGAAATAAGCGGTGGAGCGAGATTGATTTGTCCTGTAAAAGGAACCTCCGAAACGGGTTGGAATCTGCCTGCCTTCGGGTTGGCAGCAGCGAGAACGGCACAGCGAGTTCGAAGGCTTGCATTGATTCCTGCTTTGGAAATTGAGATGGTCTGCTGTTCCATTGCCTCGTGCATGCTCGATCGATCGGCGTGGTT
>JAAXIR010000218.1:0-1650 GCA_012270265.1 Candidatus Poseidoniales archaeon | reverse complement strand
CGTCATCTTTTAGAATTCGTCAATCTCATCAAGTCTTTTGTCAGCAAGAACTCGAGCACCTGCTTCAAGTGTACCTCTTGCGTCAGCACTCGCATCTTGAACTGCTGCTGCGGTCAAACCTGCTGCAGATGCAGACATACCTGATGTGAAACGTCCACGAGGGGAAATATTCCCCATGTAAGCGAGAAGTTGCGACTTCGCAACCCCCGGATCGCCCATGAGGAGGATGTGGATATCTCCACGGTTCCTTGTACCATCCGGATTGAGTCGCGCCACACCACCAAACAGCTGAAGCATCAAGGTTTCCTTGATTTTCTCCATGCCAAAAATTGACGGAGCAATGGATTCGGAGATGCGCTTGTAGACGTCTTGATCAGCAGCAAATGCTCGAATTTCCGCTTCCTCCTCGTCGCTCACAACAATCTCTTCAAGGGCGAGATTTTGTCGTTCGAGGGATTGAACGCGCATAAAGATGTCAAACACTGGCGTATCCTTACCGAACTTGCGTTGCGAACGAATGAACAAAACGCCATTGGCCTTGACACGGTCTCCTGGATTGACTTTTCCGGTGAGGTCATGCTCTGCGATGCATGAAATGCGCTCTGGCTGGACACCACCACGAACCTGTTCGGGCAATTCTTGAAGTTCAATAAATTGCGAATTCGTCAATGTTGAACGCTCTTGCAGCAACTGGAATCGAGTTTGTCGATTTGTAAGTCCACACCCCCCATCAATCTGTGAACACTCCATTGGGTTGATCAATTCCTGTTCGTTTGGTTGTTGAATGGTGATGAGATGTTCGCAAGCTACACACTTGAAGGTTGCAGAGTACATTCTTGGGCGAACGCCAGAAATTTTCGTAACCACCGCATCAATGGAAATCATCAAACCGATATCATCGGAGCGAAGTTGTGAAACGGTGCGTACTTGATCACTAGGGAGATGGACAATACGTACCCACGGATTGATGGTTCCATAACCAACGTCAGCGAGTAATTCCCGCAATGCTCGGTTCGATGCATCGTCATGAAGATCGGGTTGTTCCAAGATGCTTTGAGCAAAGGTTGGATCGAATCCTTCAATCGTTCGATATGAAACTTCAAGGCTCTGGACATCTGGCCAAAGTTGGGCAATGTTATGCACATCCTCCGTGAAGTGGGCATGAAGCAGTGTGGACCATCGAGCTGTCAAATCAAAGTCTTGAATCATCGTCGCACCACACCAAGGAATTCAATATGGAAGGCTACCGTTCTTAATGGTTCCATTGCAACTTCTGCTCCCCTTCGTTTCCACTGGAAATGGTATGGCCTTCATTGGCTCATTTTCGACAATTTTCTGAGGGAGTGGAAATATGCCGGACTCAATAAGTTCATATCGGTTTGATGTGAGCAACATCCATGATTATCTTCGCACATGGGCTGGAAGGTTCCCCCAATGGGAGCAAGATTCGAGCACTTCGAGAAGCAGGTTTTGAAGTCATAGCAGCGGATTTCGAGGGAATGGCTCTTGGAGAACGGGTGGAATTGCTTCAGCGGGTTTGCGAAGAACATCGTGATGCAAAACCAGTACTTGCAGGCTCAAGTTATGGCGGATTGACTGCATCGATTGTTGCTATGCGAATGCCTAATGCGTTTCGTGGGCTCCTCTTGT
>JAAXIR010000236.1 GCA_012270265.1 Candidatus Poseidoniales archaeon | reverse complement strand
TCATATACTGGGCTCTTTAATGTCACAGAGCCTCCAAAACCACTAACGATTCCATCGCCACTCCATTCGGTTCCAATGCCTTCCATCTGCCACGTCATGTCTTCAGGAGGCCAGGTTTCCTCAACGTGCCACTTTCCATCATGCGTTTGAATCTGGACCATCGGTTCAGGTTCTTCTCCGATATCCTTGAGATAATATTGGAACCAACCATAGAGTTCAACAGCCCAATCCATTCGACTCATGTTCGGATAGGCTTCGCCTCCGTAGCCACTTCCAAGTTCACTGTGTCGGTCGGGTTGATCGGGATAATTGTGCGCCCATTGTCCCGCAATCGCCCGAGCATTGATGCCTGCATCCCGCATCAACTGATAGGTTGGGAATGCGTGGTATGGATCAACGTTCCAGTCCTGCAATCCCCAGACGAGGTAGACGCTTCCACGATAGTTTTCAAGAACATCTGGAAGGTGACGACGCTCGTCCCAATAGTCGTTCCATTCAGCTCCACCAAACTCAGCAAACGCATAGGTAGACCACGGGTTGAGTGGACCAATCAGGTCATCTGAACAAACTCGCATATCATCGGTCGTCAAGTCTGCTGTTGCAGCCTGATATGCTGCATCGTAACCCATCGCACGTGCTTCAGATGATCCGTTTCGGTAGAACATCTCTTGGACACCGATTGAACCAGAGATTGGCACAATGGTCTTCAGATGCTCGCTTGGTTGTTGTGCAGCCTCCCAGTTGGTCGTTCCAGCATACGATTTACCCATCAGTCCAACGTTCCCATTCGACCAATTTTGTTCTCCAAGCCAATCGACAACGGCTTGAATTCCAACCTGTTCTCCAAGGCCTTTGACATCTTGACAGTGGGTTGATTTCCCTGTTCCGAAGGTACTCGCTTGAGCAAGTGCATAGCCGTGTGGAACAAAGGTATCGTAGACCCATTGACCAACACCACCGTCTGGAATGGTATTGGGATTTGAGTCGTCACCAACGCCTGGCATACCTTCTCCACCAAAGTCGTAGTATGGATGGATGGTCATGATCACAGGGACTTTGACACCCTCTTCAACATCAGGTAGCCACAATGCGACGTGCATTTTGGCCTCATCAGGATACCCTACATCCTGCTCGGAAGCCGGAAGATCAACGGAAATGAAGTGTTCTGTATACGGCAAAACGTCGTAGGTCCCATTTTCTGGGAGTTGTGCCCGCATCGTATCCATTGGCAGGTCCATCGTATGCCGCTCATGGAGTGGAACATCCCACCAATCGTAGGTTTTCTCCACTTCATTTTCGTCGGTGAGTGCTTCACCGAACGACATGGAGAGGAACAAGAAAATGACACAAAATGCGATGGTCGCTGAGAGTGAGATGTTCAATTGTGTTTTGCTACGCGCTGAGGAGGAATCGAAGATTTCCGCTTCGAAGATGTCCTCAGCCATAACGTGTCCAGTCGTTGGACATAGAAGAGGATGGCGATTCTATGGCAACCTGAATGAGGTCGGAACCGGCTGATTCCACTCGTAATCTGCTTGTGCATTGAGTCCCAATTGTTCGAACACCTTGGCAGTGCTATGCACACCATCAACACCTTTCATGACCGCCCTAGGAGCGAGGGTGGCCAATCGAACGAAGCCTTTCTGCCACAGAGCGAGTGCTGTTATTGCATCTTGTCCAGTCGGAACGGTCCGTTTCAATCGAGGGCCGAATGGAGGTGGATGTGGATGCTCTGCATCGAGGAGCGTCTTCCCTTGACGAATCGTTCTGAGCTTCGAATATCGAGGTTTCATGAAACGCTTGCGAATGGCTCGCCAATCCTTTTTTGTATACGCTACCCCATCCAAGTACTGTCGTTCGTATTCGTACAGCGTATCCTTGATTTCGTTCCAGACCTCAACGTCAATGCTGTATGTGTAGAAGTGCTCATGCGTTGGAACAACAACATCGAGATCGTCTTCTGAAACGGGTTGTTGTGGTAGATTCCAAACCTGAACCATGCCGATGTCAGCGTACTCCCGAGCCCAATCAGCAAGAGAAAGCGTAGTTTTGATGAAATTTGGTCCAGGAATCAAATCATCCTCAATCAGAATCACTCGCTCGTATCCATGAACGTCGAACAGATCTCTTCGTGCTCAAATCAGGTTTCGACCAACCCCGTAGTTTTCCTCTCGAAGAACGATTGAGGTGTACGGAACGCCTGATTCTTTGATGATGGCCTCGATTTCGGTTTGTTTTGCCTTCGGCCCACCGTCAACGTAGTGATGAACATCGATTCCTTCGAGGTCATCGGCGTTATTTGCGAGTCCAATGAGCAATTCTTGCATCAAATCAGGTCGATTGAAACTTGCAGTGAAGATGGCTGTTTTCATATCAGGTCCTCCTCAGAAAGCGCTGCTTAAGATAATACAGTCGTTCTTTCAACGTGCTTGGAGGATGACGAATGTTGATGGGGAGCATGATGATGTTCTCGTAATTCATGCTTCGAAAGACTTCGCAAATAACAGTCGTATCGCAATCGATGTCATCGGTACGTGGATTGATTCCAGCAAATCGAGCCCCTTCATGAAACGGCTGGGCATCATAGTTGCATATGCCGTTGAAGGTCGACCAAACCTCGATGTTTTCTGATGGAATCCCATGATTCCACCACGTCTCTTCCGATGTTTTTCTGGTTGCCCAAGCGTCGTAAAATTGTCCCATGGCATTGGTTGTGTACCCTGAAACGATGTCGCCTTCATGGTTGATGATGGTTGCAGCATCCATCGGTTTGTACAACACGTCGGTTTCTATGAAGACGATTCGATCGAATTGTTCGATGGACGAGGCTTGCTCAATGCAGGCATTGCGTGCATTGGCGATATTTTTCACTCGTGCCCCTTCCTTACCAACAAGGTGTTCTGTGCCGAGATTGGTCGATGTGAACGTTGTCTTGCAGCGTTTTGAAAGAAGTTCACAATAGCGCTCGAGCATTTTTTTCGTACCGTCGTTTGAATCGTTTTCATACACTGAAATCTCAACCTCATGGTTGCCAATGAGCACATCGAGCAATCCGTTGAGTTGATTGTACCACGACTTCAATCGTTTTGCATTGTTTCGAGAAATGGTGCAGAGAAGGAGTTTCAATGCGCTTCACCGACCATAAGAATTCCAACAAAGTGGATGAAATTCCCTATGGACATTCCTATTTAAGCCCGAGGTTGTGGCGTGACATATGGCCACTGTTCTCGTCACTGGGGCTTCTGGGATGTTGGGTCAACACCTCGTTCCTATGCTTGAGAACAGAGGTTACCAAGTCCTTGCACCGTCTCGCAACGACGTTGATTTGACCGATGCAGCAGCAACCTCTGCCTACATCCAATCAAACACCATCGATGCTGTTATCCATTGCGCTGCATACGTTGCTGGTATTGCGTCCAGCAAAGCATCGAAACATCACTCGTTCGATGCCAACGTTTCCATGGGCATGAACCTCGTTCGTTCATGTCTGGACAACAAAATCTCAACGCTCCTTAACGTTGGAAGTGCAACGGTCTACCCAAGTGACGCACCTCAACCGCTCTCTGAGACTTCCTTGGGGCAAGGTGCGTTTGAAGGTCCAATCGAAGGGTATGCGCTCTCCAAGTACGTTGTGTATCGAGCTTGTGCAATGGCCAACGAGCAATACGATGTTGCCTTCAAGACCATCCTTCCTTGCAACCTGTTCGGTCCATACGACAACTTTTCACTTGAAACAGGCCATATGTTGCCTGCAATCCTCCATCGTATGCACCAAGCCAAGGAACAGGACAATGCCCCCATCGTCATATGGGGCGATGGTTCCGCAAAACGAGAGTTCCTCTACGCACCAGACTTAGCTGATTTTATCTGTTTCTCACTCGAAAATTTTGAAGCTCTACCCGAAGTCATGAACGTTGGCTCGGGTGTGGAAGGCAGCGTCAAAGAAATGCATCAGCACATGGCCAAAATTACGGGCTATTCTGGTGAATTGAAACACGATCTTGACAAGCCCGTAGGCCGATTACGACGGTATTTGGATTTGCATCATCAACAACGATTGGGATGGTCGCCAAAAACGCCATTTGAAGAAGCATTAGCACTCACCTATGATTATCTGAGGGGGACTTTGGAATGACACTACCACTTGCAACGAGTACCTGGGACGACGAAGAATACGCTGCAATCCAACGAGTGATCGACAGCGACCGCTTCAGCATGGGTCCAGAAGTTGAAGCGTTTGAGAAGCAATTCGCCGAGTTCTTTGGTGCAAAATATGCCATCATGTCAAACTCAGGATCATCTGCAAATCTGCTTGCTGTCGCTGGGATGATTTATTCGAAGGGCATCGATTTGAATCCTGGTGATGAGGTTCTTGTTCCTGCAGTGTCATGGTCGACCACATACTTCCCTGTATCGCAATACGGACTCTCGATGCGTTTCGTCGACATCGATGAGGAGACACTCAACATCGATATCAACGCCATCGAAGATGCGATTACGGAGAAAACCAAGATGATTTTCTGTGTCAATCTTCTCGGAAATTCTGTTGATTATCCGCGTTTGCTCGCTCTTGCCGAAAAGCATAACCTGTACGTGATTGAAGACAACTGTGAATCCCTTGGAGCAACCATCGATGGCAAACAAGCGGGAACGTTTGGACTAGCTGGAACCTTCAGTTCGTTCTTCAGTCATCACATCTCGACCATGGAAGGCGGCGTTACGGTCACCGATGATGAGGAGTTGTACCACGTTATGTTGTCCCTTCGCGCCCATGGATGGACACGTAACTTGCCAAAGGAGCACCACGGCGTCGAAAAGTCGGATGACCCGTTTATGGAATCCTTCCGTTTCGTCCTTCCTGGCTACAATCTGC
>JAAXIR010000266.1 GCA_012270265.1 Candidatus Poseidoniales archaeon | reverse complement strand
ATATTCCCACCACGGATGGCTGGAGTATTCTTTCAGATGGAATGGGTGGCTCGAACAATTACATCGAGTATGCATCCATCGATTCCAATGTTCTGACACATTCTTGGATTCTCCGTGCAGACGAAGTCGGAGAGAAATTGCTCTATGTTTCGGTACATCATGGTGATAATTCAGGTACTGACGCTGGAAGTCCTTTCTTTGGTGTTTCTCAGGCATTCGAGATAACCGTCGAAGACATCCCTGAAAACCTGCAGAGGATCGATCCAGAATACCAGCCTCCAACCTCAAGAGAGATTGGTGATTCGACAATGTTGTGTCTTGAGACAATAGCAGCAAGTGACGTTGTCATTGAATGGAGGGAACCTTCCGGAGAATCGTATCAGGTTGCGACCACCGAAAACAACGGATGCTGGAATGCAGTATTGCCGCCTGCTCTGTCGGCATCCACCATTGAATGGCGTGCCATCCTCGACGGTGAGGGGCCACAGCAGACGACACCATGGTTCTCGCTGACGAGTGCTGAACCTTCATGGGAAGCAGATGAAACTGCTTTGCTCCTTCAATCGATTGCTCATCTCGTCCTCTTCTTTGGGTTAGTGCTCTTGGTACGAAAACCGAAACGAAACGATGATGAATTCAAGGATTACATGGAGGATTCCCTATGATTGAATCTGCTACGTTTCACGTCATTACAACAGAATTAGTTGTTGGATCTTTCGCCCTTGCAGGTTTGTGTTTTGTCTTACATTCATTGATATCAATCCAAAACAAAGAGAGCCAATTCGTGACCATGATGGATTCAACAGCACACATCGCCTTACTGTTTGGCCTTCTTGCCCTACCGTTTGCGATCGTCTCCGGTATCACCTCCTCACCAAGCGGAGCTCATACATCGCCCCTTCTCGCCAACAAAATGCTCCTTTCAACTGCTGGTGGCGGGCTTGCGATTGGAGTTTTGTTCACGCGATGGCGAATGGGAAGTGATGACGCCTCTCGACATCTCCACAACGCATTCGGTTCGATCTCTACCGGCTGCATGCTCCTTACTGCATCACTTGGGGGGACCTACACAAGAGCAGATTCACTGACAGAGTTTTTGCCATTTGTCAAGGAAACGACCCTTTTGCTTCCAGCATGGATGAGCATCTTTGTGATACTCATCATTCTTGCAGCGCTCATTGTTCGGCAGACTTCAACCATAAAGCATGGATGATGGTGAAGGCGCCTCTGACGGTGCTGCTTGGCTAAGTAGCGATTTTAGTTGCTCTTCGAGCAATTGCGCCTCTTCAAGCAGTGGTTGATCGTCAAGATGTGTTGTCGGCAGGATAGCATTGAGCTTCTTGACGAGAGCAGCAGCAGCTCTTGCATCAGGGAACCGCGGATCTGCTTCCACCATGACGCTCATGACGTCAATCGCTCTCCTGCGAGCCTCACTTAGTAGGACGCCATTCATACCTCGAATCACGCCACCCGATAACAGTGGTACCTCCATGTCTTTGAGCAATTCACAGACGGTGTCGGTTGCACCGATGCCGAGCAAATCGATTCCTTCCGTGTCTTCATAGTCAACGGTTGGCTCTTCAATTCCTGAATTTCCACCAAGCCCTTCTTTGGAAAAGGCATCAACCAAAATGCCCATGCGAATCTTTGAACCCTTTGACCAATCATAGAGTGCCCAGACAATGTCGTGAACAAGTGGGCTTGGAATAACAAGTTCGCTCATGAGGAGGATGATTTTGTCGCATCCATCGATGCTACACTCAGGTTTTCCAGCATAAGCTCGGATAATGGGCATGGGCTTCCCGTCAGTTACGAGTGTCAACGGGGGCAAACGCGGATCGACCACGCCCCCCACAAACTCAAGTTCCAAATTGTCGATCAAATAATGTCCAACCACACTTGATACCATGCCCACACTTGGGAAGCATGTGATGACGAGTGCACCTTCAGTGACAACGTCTGCTCGAATCTTTACCAGAGTTCCTTCCATAATCCGAACTTACCAAGGAGGCATTCAACACTTTCGCCTTCAAGCGTAGGTTTCATGTCCTTCGAAGAGAGGGATTGTACATGGTCGAAGAACGAAAGCACAGCCTCTCGCCTTCGGCGTGGAATCGATACGAAACCTGTCCACGAATGTATTGGCTCAGTCGCCAAGGACTACCGAAAAAGACGGGAATGGCTGCATCTCTAGGAACAGCCGTCCATGCATCCATCGAAGATTTGCTGCAAATCGACCTTACTGGGCGAGAACCTGCAGAATCCAATTGGCTTCTGCAAGAAGGAGACAGAGTTCTGCGAAAACGGTGGGAAGAAGAAAAGCAGCTCTTTCATGAGACACCACGGCATCCAAATTGGAAAGAAGAGAAGTATTCCGAGGCGCAAAAACAGCAGAAAGGAGCCATCAATATGCTTCTTGATCACGTTGGAATACAAGGTTTAGCACATGAACGAGTGACGGTTGCACTTTGGAAGAAAATTCAATCTTTGGTCATTGCAGTTGAAGGAGAATTGGTCACAAAGGATGGCCAATTGATGGGGCGGCTCGACCTTTTGCTGGCAAAGGTTTATGCGGCTGGCCATCTCTCGGGATGGTTGGTTGCTGCTCTTCAGACTGGCAAGCCAACGCAAGGAAAACTCAAACCAGAGGTGAACAGACAACTCCGAATGTACCGAGATATTTTGCTTTCAAACAACGAAAAGGCACCGCCAGTTCAAGCTCAGGGTTGGTATACGGATACATCATCAAAATGGGATGCTGTTGGAGAGAATGTTCTAGAGGCAGCCTATGAGGCATGGAACGCAACACAACCTTCCGACACGCCTCTTGACCCAACACCAGGTCAATCCTCCTGTGGAGGTTTTTGCGATTGGAAAGCATGGTGCCCTCATTGGTGGACATGGCGGCACGAAAACAAGTCCTTGCACAGAGGTGACTTCGCTGATGGCGTTGTTCTCATCCATCAGTACGACGAGGGCCGCTCGACAGCAACTGTTGAAGAATGTGTGCCGAGAAATGAATCGGGCGAGATTGAACCTACGGGAGAAATGCGAACAGTCCGATTTGATGGTCGGGGCAAAGAATCTCTTGAAGCACTTCTCGATGCGGGCCACCAAGGCCCTTTGTTCCTAGGAAGTGCAATGATGAACCGTGATGTTTGGCGTGTTGGGCCATGGTGCGACGTTTTACCGTGGGACCCTATTCCTGATTCAGGTAGGCCTTGATCTCATTGACAGCGTCTGCATCTTCGATTCCATTGGGCGACAACAACCATTGCAGATAGCGTGGATCGAGTGCATTCAGTTCCTCAAGGTGTCGACCGCGATGTCTTCCAACAGCGAGGACCATGTGTGCACCGTCCCGACGAACCATACCGTTTGGATCAACAAGTTCCAAGTCATCGAGTTGGGGCCCCAAGTCTGATTGAACTTTTGCAGTTGAACCAGTAGCACACCATTGTTCAACTTCTTCCAAGGATTTTCGAAAGTAGCTCGGGTGATCAAGACCGAGTTTCCAAAGCAATAACAGCGAGGCCGCCGCATCAGCCGAGGCGGTGTGCGCGTTCTCAAGCGAGATACCGTGTCGATTGCACTGTGCACCAAGCCGATGAGGACGTGGCAGTTTCAAGCGGCGAACCATTTCCAGCGTATCGAGAACGGCTTTTGGTTCCGGAGGCAGTGCGCCGATTCGAAGATACTCGTTTCGTAGCATTGGAAGGTCGAACTGGCGTACGTTGTGGCCGATAAGGACACACCCATCAATCAACTCGGACACACGGTCGGCAATTTCTGCAAAATCAGGTTGACCTCGTACGTCAGCATCCGAAATACCGTGGATGCGTTGGGATTCGTATGGAATCGACCGTCTTGGGTTGACCAATTGGTCATACGAAATCTCAGTACCATCGCTGTTTGAACCAATCAATGCTAACTGGACAATTCGATCTCTGGATGTGCTTACACCCGTCGTTTCCAAATCGAAAGCGAGGACACGTTCGCCTTCGAGTAGTTCCATATGAGAATGGAGTCACCTGCAATTCAAGAACTATCGCTTGAACCATGCTGTTCCTAATGAAACCGACATCGGGATTAAAGAACAGCCCCCATTACACAGAAGCATGGGTTTCTTCAAGCGCTTTTTCGGAAAGCAAAAAGATGAATCATCTGATGAAGCCAACAACGCTGTAGAGCAGAACATGCAATCGCAGTTGAAAGCCCAATATCATCGAGACATCGATGAAGATGTATCCTCTTTGGAATCCATTCTCGATGACAGTGAAGATCAGCCAGAAGAATCCGTCGTTCTACCTGCTCCCGACTACGACGAGCCAAACGTGACAGTGGATGATGTCCTCGTCGAATCGGAGATGGAAAGTTTCAGTGAAAAGAATACTGTAGAGCATGCATCGGTTGAAGACATTGGAAACCATCTCGAATCAGCAACGGTTGTGGGGGATGTTTCATCCGAGGTTTCGTTCGAATAATTCATGTTTGAATTCGTGGAAAAATGTCCAGAACAACAACATGGTTAGATATAGGACTTGACCAAGGAAGAAATATGCAAGGGAAATCCACATCACTTCGTGGTTTATTTCTCATTGCGATGATGGTATCAATTTCTTTCGCAGGGTGCCTCGAGGCGCTCGACACAACCGTTCAACCTCGTGCATCACTCGAGGCTTACCCACTCTTGATTCAAGAAGGAGAAATGGTCACGTTTGATGCTCGAGATTCAGACGCAATTGAAGGCATCATCACAGCCTATCGATGGGACTTCGGAGATGGTGAAAAATCCGAAACCGTCACTGGATTTACCTCTCACATTTATGATGTGTTCGGGGCCTACACGGTTTCACTTGAAGTTGAAAACGACCAAGGAGGGATTGATGAAGCCATTACCATCATCATC
>JAAXIR010000091.1 GCA_012270265.1 Candidatus Poseidoniales archaeon | reverse complement strand
CCCCCTACTGGGGCTTTGGTTTGTTGACCTCAGGCTATCGCAACGAGGTGGTCATTCGAGGACCTGTTGAAGAGCGAGCGCGGTTGGTGCATGATTGGGTTGCAGCCTTGCAGCACAACCCTTGGGAATTCGCACACCGTGGTTCTGCCAAGAAAGCACTCCAAGCCGTCAGCAGTTCACTCAAAGCCAACGAAGACAATTGGCGCTCGCACCAAACCCGAGCTCGAAGTTTGTTGAACGAAGCCATTGCATCGCTTGAGCATCACATCGACCGTATGGAAAAGAAAGGCGGTGTTGAGGCCGACATGATCGAACTTGCACGTCTTGAAATCGACTTGGCACAACAAGCCCTTGCTGATGACAATACGCCTGCAGTCGAGCGAGCGCTCTCTCGAGGAGAAGCGGTCCTGTTGATACCAATCGATGAGGAAGAAGAGGAAGCGCATGGTTCGATACTCACCATCGAAGATGAAATTCCGTTCGTCGATTTGAGCGATGATGCCTCCGAGTGACCGCGCGTTGCGTTGATAAAGGGAAGGCAACTCGGAGGGATTGGTCCACATGGCAAAGAAGTCGGAAGGAAGCGGAATCCAGCAAGCAGCAGGATTGATTCGATACTTCGACGAGGAGTCGGAAGAATCGATGAAGATTTCACCGTTCCAAGTCTACTTTGCTTGTTTCGTCATTGGTGGCTTCTTCTACCTCGTCAACGAGGGTGTTGTCCAAGCCATCATGGACTTGTTCTGAGTCCTTCACATCGGACGAATCAGAACGATTTTTTGTTCCTGTTCAGCCATGCATTTTGCAACCTGCATGGCCGATGCGAGATTGATCGTCGCACCAATGGTTCTCGTTCCTTCCTCTTCGTGAAGGACCAATCGATGTGTCAGTTGGTGGAGGACGTCTTGGTCAATACGCTCGAAGACCCATTTCTCATCTTCAATTCGGACCAAGGCAGGGACATCAACAAGCGGCCCCATGCTTTGCTCAACGGTCTTGCTCCGGGCTTCTAAGCCTGCAAGATCTCGAAGTGGTTGCCAACGACGTTGTCGTGTTGGTGCTTTGATTCTACGATTTTTTTCAACGCCTGCGCGAAACGCTCTGCTCATTCCCATCCCATCCAGAAATCCGAAGATTTCTAGTTGTTGCATCGCCATCTCGCATATAACAAGCGCGACAAGATTGTCCATGAAACGGTCAATTTCAAACGGATATTGTATCAATCCACACGGAACAAACATTCTGTTGGACGTTTGAAGAACATGTGACGATATTTTGCAATCAAACGATAACCAATGTTGCGCAGTGGTAATGGAATCAACCACAACACTGGGAACCACATCTTGTAGTACCAACGCATGTACAGGACACAACGAATACCAGCAGCTGAACGGATGTAGGGCTTCCCTTTTCGAATCAGATAAACAGAATCTGCATCACGCAGTTTCGCTGGAAGCGTTTCGATGACTCGTTGAGCATCCTCGTGAAGAATTGGACGATAACCCAACTGCTTGCCCCGAGCAAGACGTTTGTCTATGAACGTCGCAAGACGATGACAAAGGCCACAATCGCCATCTAAGAACAGGAAATCCCGTTGATCGTTCACATCAATACGTTCAGCAACTTCAATCGGCCATGTTTTGACAGGAAGTCCTTTGGAGAAATGAACCAAATCTGGGGAAAGAACGTCCAATCCCATGTTGTAGGATTCGAGCAACGTGTTCGCTTCAAGGCGGATTTCACCATCTTGGAAAGACCATGGTTGATGATACACATAGGCCCGACGTAGGCAACCATCGTGTTCGGTGTACAGACAGTAACGTTCGAACAGGAAATATTCCAATGAATCCGGTTCAGCCGTTCGCATCGATCCTTTCGCGTTCGATGTTCCTCGCAATTCTGCACCATCGCTGGAGCGACGCGATTGCCATTGCAATTCCTCTCCATTTCGCTTGACCTTAGCTTTCGCATATCGATAAGCGAGACCGTATGCACGAGGTGCATGGAAGCATGTCACCAGACTTTTCGCATCCAACGTGAGAAAGAAGACGCCTGGTTGTCCATCCTTGACAACGTACGTACGGACATTGAATTCAGCAAAAGTGGAGATACCGGGAACTGAGGGAAGTCCTCGTGGTCGTACATTCTTCATGATGAACGGAATTACGCCAACGTAGGCTTCACCTTCAAAGAGATCGATTTCCAATCCATTAGGAAGGTGCGGTTGGAGCCGTTCTGCATCAACCTTCCAATGCATGAAGGTCAGTTCACGCCACTCTTGCGAGATCGCATACGGACGCATCGGCATTGGAAACGGAAGATGTCCGTCCTCGCGCTTTGCGCCCATGCCTTGCCCAGAGCATGCTCATGTTTGAACATCATTGACGACTTCTTGTTGCATGATGTAGGTCAAGCATGGATGAAAACACGCACAGTGCAGCACCCATTGGGAGTGCGTATCGCAAGCCTTCACCACTCAACACGACCACAGCCAGCGTGATGATTGCCAGCAGAGCAATCGTAACCATTTGGTACACTGGAGGAGAAGGTGCAGACGATTCCATTGTCCAAGACAACGGCGTCGTTGCCATGATGGCGAACCATGCACCGAGAACGAGGAATGGAGCATGCTCAAACATGAGGAACCACAACAAAGGTCCGAACATCAAGCTCCAACGAACCCAATTCAGTTCTGGTCGTGAACCATCATCAAAGCCAAGGAACGGGAGCAGCAACACACCCGCCATCAAAGCACACATCCATCCCACCAACCACAACGAGGAGCGTACAGATGTAGCATCCGGTGTTTGTTGATCGTGCATGAGGAAGGCTGTCACCAGCAACAGAAGGGCAACACTCACACCGATGCTCCAAGCGAGTGCTTTGCTTCGACCGTTGCCAGCGCCGAGGTGTGCATCGATGTCTCGATGTGGGAGAGAAAACACGTGGAGATTGAAGGCGACAATCACCCACAACCACAGCGTTGCTGTCTGATCATCTTGCCTTGGATTGCTCCACCAAGAGGCATCAAACACACCAGATTCGAGATAGGCCATGAACAGATAGACGAAGGCGGTCAGAAGCAATGGCGAAAGAGGAAGATAGAGGCGTTGCTGGTAGTGTCGCAACCCTCGCTGTGGTGCATGGGCATTGAGCAGCCCTGTGATGACAACACATTGCACCAGAATGAGGAACACGACGCTCCACACATCGACCTGTGGAGCAGGCATCGAGATCAGAGGGAGTGTTTCCGGCGCAATGTAAGCCGAATCATCGAAGACCAATGTGGACGAAATCAACAGCATGAGCGCCAAGGTTCGCTTGAGTTTCTGCAACCCTTCAACCGTCCACGATCGGCGTGAGCCTTGACCGTTCCATGCAAACAGATAGACGAGTGGAAGAACCATCCACTCCACCAATCCATCGCCTGCAAACAGAACATGCAATCGCTCCGTCACGGTCGAATCACTACCCAGGTAGGCTGCCACCTCAATGTGTGTGGTATCGTGCGAGAAGAGAGCAGAAATGCGAAGCGAGATAATGACAGCAAGTAGAGCGAAGGGGCGCCAACGCAACGCTCGAAGCAGAGATTCACTCTTGTTGCGAGCAAAGGTTTCCACCGATTTGGGAAACATCCAGATGGCGATGGACCCGAAGAACAACGGAACCAACCAAGGCATGTCATCCCCCAGCATGAACCGACCACACATTCTCGCGCTATGATGCTAACGGCTTCGTAAGACACAAAGGGGCGCGTCTTCAGGGACCGGTATGGGCGAGCGGAGTGGTGAGGACGGTCTCCTCGCCCAAGCAGAAATTGCACCACTAACCGGTCTTGCCGAATCGCTTGGAATCGACCGAAACGAATGGATTGGCATTGCAACGCAACCACTTCCCGAAACGCTTCGCTTGACCATGAATCATTACGATATGGAATGGACGCGACAGCAACTCCTCGACATGGGTGCAAGGAAGATCGTATGGTCGGTTGGCAACGAAGCATACCAACTTCCATTTGCTCGTGGTCAAGCTCCACGTGATGGGACGAGAGAACTGCTTGCATTGCTTCACGATACTGGACGCGTAACCCGACAAGAAGCTGCCAGTATGCTTCCGATTCTGGTGCTCGATCCACAACAGGACGAGCTCTTGCTCGACCTTTGTGCAGCACCTGGCTCGAAGGCCACCCATGCAGCAGAACGCATGGCACCAAGCGGTGTGGTCGTTGCCAACGAACCAATCTCTGGTCGCGTCAACATGCTCGCCAGCAACCGTGGACGCTTGTCGCTCCACAATGTGATGATCACCCAACACGATGGCCGTCACGTTGGACGCATCCCCAAACCCGGGTTCGATTCAATCGTTGCTGACGTGCCGTGTACGGGAAGTGCAACGTCTCGCAAGAACAAGGACGTATGGTGGAGTTGGTCACCAAAAGGTGGACGAACCATGTTCCAGTTGCAAGTTGATATCGCTTCCAGAGGAGCGCAGTTGCTTCGACCCGGCGGCATGATGGTCTATTCGACCTGTTCCATCGACCCTGTCGAAAATGAGGCAGTCATCGCAGAATTGGTTCGTAAGTGTCCATGGATGGAGGTTGTTGAAATCGACGAATCCAACGTTGAAGGCTTGGTGTGGCATCAAGGTTTGACCTCATGGGTGCCACTCGATGAAAAAGGAGAGGTCCCAGAACGACCCCAAGATGTTCCGTTCTTTGATGATCGATACATGCCGCCTACAGAGCAAGAGCTGCTTGCAGCCTTGCCAAAGACGCGTCGATTGTATCCACAAGACAACAACACGGGGGGATTCTACGTGGCCTTGCTGCGCCATCGAGAAGATGCCACGCCTGAAGGCGTTGCGAAGACCTTCATCGATAAGTTGGCCAAGCGACGTGAAGAATCAGGATGGGAGTCACGCCTC
>JAAXIR010000066.1 GCA_012270265.1 Candidatus Poseidoniales archaeon | reverse complement strand
TCGGGGCTTCCACCTGCTTTCTTCAATTCCTCAACTTTTGATTCTGTTGCACCGATGAAGAAACCAAAATTTGTGACACATCGTCGATTTCCGGTGGCAATTTTCTCGTGCATCGATTGAAGCGTTGTTTGACTGGGAACGTTGTTGGGCATGTCGAGGAAGGAAGTGATTCCTCCACTTGCAGCTGCACACGATCCGGTATAGAGGTCTTCCTTCTCAGGTTGCCCAGGGTCCCTAAAATGGACTTGGGGGTCGATTAAGCCCGGTAGGAGATGAAGTCCTGTCGCATCGATGGTACGTACATCGTCGCTTGCAACCAGTCCACCTCCTGGTTGAATGGTCGAAATGACACCGTTTTCGATGAGTAAATCCCCAACTACGGTTGTTTCGGGTAAAAGCATCGTAGCATTCTGAATCAGGAGGTTGGACATCTTCAATCGGTTCTTCCTTGTGAAACAAGTCAATGAATGCTCTCATCGACGCCTTGCGTTTTTTGGACGGAAAGCGTTGCACACTTCATCGTTGCAATCGATGTAGGGGCCTCCAATCAAATCCACGCAATACGGAACGGCTTTCCAAATCTCATCAATGGTTTCTCGTATTGATTTGGGTCGCCCTGGAAGGTTGAAAATAAGACATGAACCTCGAATCCCTGCGGTTTGCCGGGACAAGATGGCAGTAGGCGTGTACTGCAGCGAAATGGCCCGCATCTGTTCTCCAAATCCGGGCATGATTCGCTCAACAACACGCTCCGTCGCCTCTGGCGTCACATCGCGCTCTGCAGGCCCTGTGCCTCCCGTCGTAACGATGACATGGCAGCCAACCTCATCAGCGAGTTCAATCATGGTGGATTCAATACGTTCCTGCGCATCAGGAATGCATCGATAATGAACGTCCAATGGTGATTGAATCGCTTCGTTCAGGAATTGGAGAATGGCCGGGCCGCCTTCATCTCGGTATTCATTGGAAGATGCTCGATCCGAAGCAACGAGAATACCGATAACCGCTTTCTCTCCTACTGAATCCGAATGACCATCAATGGAGGTAAATGCGTCCATAAGAAGCCCTCAAGAACCGTACTTCTCTTTGATATCGTTGTGGAAGTTGTCCAAGAGCGTGTCTTCGAACAATTCTGTCTGTCGACGAATCTTGGTGGAACGAATGTGAAGAATTGCACCGAGGACGAAGACGATAATCATGATTGGAATGACCGCTTCAAGCTTGTATTTGTGCATGATTTTGATGATCCCTTCTGCAGTATAGGCCCATGTGATGGAGGCGATGAATCCACCGATCATCGTTGCAATCAGCACACGCATGAACTTCATACGAGACAGAAGACCGAGCATGGCTCCGACCAAAACACCGGATGCCATGAACGGGATCCATACGAAGACGATAAGCCCCCAGAATCCCCATTTGTTGATCATTTCACGCTTCTCATTGGCCGTGTACTCGACCGTTGAGAGAATGTCGCCAAGCAGTTTCGTCTGCAACATTCGTCCACCGAATCCATCCTGTCGAGCGACAGCAGCGATACGCTCGTCTTTGTCGCCCTTCCGCTCGACACGACCTGCACCTGAACGATCTGCAAGAGTCGAAACTTGATTACGTGCCTTGACAATCAATTCTTGTGAGGTGAGAATGTCTTGGTTTCTTTCCGATATGTATTTTCTCAATTCGTCCTCAACTTCAGAAGCCTGTCGCTTGAATCGGAAGAACGCAAGGCGAGTTGTTGGCTTGAAGATGATAGAAACAAACACAATGCGGTCATCGCTGGTGATGACAGCATTTTGCAAATCGAGCGTCTTGTCTCGAACAAAGTACAAATCAAGCGAATCTCGAACCTCATCTTCAATTCGTGAAAGTGAGTGGAGTTCTTCGAAGAACGAAGTGTAATTTTCGGGAGGTAGTTCATCATCTCGGTCGCCAACACCAACACCTACGCCTGAATCGAAATCAATAGCTTGGCCAGCACCAATCGCTCGTACGGTTAACTGAACGGGCTTGAAGACACGGAACAATGCGAATTCCTCGAGAACCTCTTTCAGGATTTCATCGCGAATGCTCTTGCTGTCCGACAAGGTGTTCTCTGTGTTTTTGTAGGGTACCATAATGTCCACAGACAGCTCTCTTGGTTCCACCTTGGCCAAATCGTGATCCACCTCAATACCAAGCCGACGTTCACATCGGGAAATGATGTCATCAACAAGTCGAATGATGTGGTTTCGAGAGAGAATGTCATCCGCTTCTTGATGGTAGACTTTGTACATGATTGGATAGGCAATCAACAAGGAAAAGACCGACAATGAAAGCGAGTTGAATGCCATCCACCATGCAGGAATACCAGCAGCACCTCCAGCGAGCATAGCGGTCTCCCTTCCCCCACCGAGCTCAGCGACAAGGAGGATGTATCCCCAATTGCCCAACTCTTGTATGGACCAGCAGGAGCGGGCGCCTGAGTCAGTAATGCGTACTTCTCGATGTTCTTCTCCTCCTAGGAATGGAAGGATTCCTCCCTTGGTACCAATTTCAAGTTCAAATTCGAGCGACTTTGACAAGGCTTCGGTGACGTTGGTCTCATTTTTTGCATCGTCCGAATTGTTGTAGAGCTTCACTGAGAGGGTGACAACATAATCACCTTCCTCAAGCGAACTGTAATCTTGCTGTTCATTCACACGATTGACTTCATCATCGAGCAGACGTTGGACTTGCGGTCCGGGGGAGACATCACTCCCGTCTTTTTCTTCGATGCTGTAGTCGAGGACAGCTACGCCCGCAGGAAGATTGTAAGCATTCAATGAAAACTGCTCATCGTCTTCGTTCGGGAAGATTAGAATCCATGGTTCATCATCGATTTCAACACACTCATCTCCGATATCGAGGAACGTCGTCGAGGCAGAGTGATCGAGCGATGTTGATTGGCCCAATAGACCGGAGGACATGGACAGAATTAGCGCTCCGTAAAGAATACCGTAAGCAATGCCCATCAAGAGAACTGGATTTTCCTTTTTGGCAAACATGCTTCGCTTGTCGCCATCGGTTCGGCGTCTGCGAATGTTGTTCAATTCCTTGAGCAACGGGTCGCTCTTGGTATCGGAGTCGTACTGCTCTTTTGGCAGTTCGTCCCCAATAGCAGCGTCGCCCATGAGAAGCCTACGCCTAGGGTAGCAAATGAACCCATTGATGCATTTATGGTGGGTTAGGCCGGACTTGAACCGGCGACCTCGGCATCTTCAGTGCCGCGCTCTCCCAACTAAGCTACCAACCCTTGCATCCCTGCGACGAAGCCCATGATTTCAAGCCTTCGCTGCTTATTGCTGACCGTGAAGAATGGTTTTTTGCATCTCAAAGAGCGCCTCAAATCCAATATCGGCCATATCGAGGAGGGCATCGAGTTCTTTGCGTTGGTAGGTTGATTCCTCACCAGTACCCTGAACTTCAACGAATGCACCGTTGCTTACCTTGACTACGTTCATGTCAACATCATCATTGGAATCAAGGTTGTAATCGAGATCAAGGTAGGATTTGCCATCAATGAGTCCAACGGAAATAGCTGCAACATCGTGTTCCATGACGCGCATTTCATGCGCCATTTGCTCCTCTTCGGAGAGGACGGGAGGGCTCCATCCTGAGCGGCGTTGTTCCTCAGTTGGTCGCATGTTCTTTGGCAGGCAAACACCAGCTGCGATGAGGCGTCGTACACCGAGTCGGAGTGCGAGATTTGCGGCTGTGATCGAAGCACATCGAGTGCCTCCATCAGCGTTGAGAATGTCGCAATCGACATTCAGTGCGATTGGACCGAGTTCTTCGAGATCGACGGCAGCTCGAAGTGAACGAGCAACAAGCCGTTCAATTTCTTGAGTGCGCCCTTTAGCACCTCGACGCTCTCGTCGGAATCGTGAATCTGTTGAACCTGGTAGAAGAGAGTATTCAGCGTGAACCCAGCCCTTGGTTGAATCTCTTGGGAACCAACCGGGGAGACGTGCTTCTTTGGTGCAGCATGCAAGAACTACGGTTTCGCCTTGACGGTAGAGAATCGAAGCGAGTGCGTTGCTTGTGAAGTCAATTTCGACTTCGACACTTCGCATTTCATCAGCGTTTCTGGACGTGGTTAGTTCGGTCTTGAATTTGGCCATGATGTTCCCAAGAGGTCGAGTTCATCAACCCTTTTGTTAGCATGAAACGTAGGCATGCGTATGTTCAAGAGGCCTCTCAAAATGGGAGAATCATGGCAAAAAACAAGGCGGTCATTTGTGGAGTCGCAAGAACACCCATTGGTCGATTCATGGGCTCGCTCTCTTCTCTTTCTTCGATCGACCTCGGCGTCGCCGCAGTCAAAGAATTGTGCCAACGCGTTGGATTTGAGCCATCGTCTGGTATCGTCGACGAGGTTCTCATGGGACAAGTTTTGCAAGCAGGCGTTGGTCAAGCGCCGGCTCGTCAAGTTGCTCTTGGAGCAGGCTTGCCGGTGACAACATCGTGTGTGACCATCAACATGGTCTGTGGTTCGTCTCTGCGAGCCGTAATGCAAGCCGCAACCAGCGTCCGTCTGGGTGAACACAACGTCGTCATCGCAGGAGGTATGGAAAGCATGTCCAATGCACCTCAACTCCTCATGGGACAACGAAATGGCAAAAAAATGGGCGATTCAAAACTCATCGATTCCATGATTCATGACGGGCTCTGGGATGTGTACAACAACATGCACATGGGCAACACCGGTGAAGTCGTTGCCAAGGAGTGCTCAATCGATCGGCAACAAGCTGATGAGTTTGCAGCACAAAGCCATCTCAAAGCCTCCAAAGCATGGGATGAGGGTTGGTTCGATTGGGAAACGTTCCCTATTTCAATTCCACAACGACGTGGTGATCCAATCGTCTTTGATCGAGATGAAGGGGTTCGCTCCGATACGACGGCTGAAGGTCTAGCCAAACTT
>JAAXIR010000108.1:2683-4947 GCA_012270265.1 Candidatus Poseidoniales archaeon | reverse complement strand
CATGGTCGAATCTGCTGATTACCTTGAAGTTCGACGAGTAGAGAAAGACGGTATTCATCGTCTGAGAGCGTGACTCTGGCTGAATTCAAGTCAATGTTGTGAGCATTCTCTGGAAGCGCATCAAAGCCATCTTCGGACTGTTGACGAATATTGTGTTGGGCGAGAACTTGGAGCAATTCTGCAACGAGAACAGGATCAACTTCTGGTGTTTCATGTTCTTCTTCCTCAAGCAAAATGTTCTGAAGTGGGTTCGATGAAGTGGGCTGTACCGATGAAGGAGCGCCCAGTTCAGCAAAAATATCAACTTCATCAGCGTTGAAATCCGGCGTAATTGGTTGTTCAAAATCCATGTTATCAAAGTATAATTACCGTGGTTTGCTTTTGAAGTATTGTTCCTTCTGCATCGAACATGAAGATTCAAATGGAGGGTATATTTGGTTGAATTGAGGATTGAGATGCGAGCGGTAGTTGTTGTGCTTGTTCTCGCTCTCCTCTCGCAGGTCGCTGTTTCTGCACCATCTGGTATTGGTAAATCTGCGAATGACGGATGCTTATGTCATGGAGATAGGGATCAATCTACGACTGTGTGGATTGAAGGATTGCCTGAATCCTATGAATCGAATGCAATGTACAACTTTTCCATCACCGTCGAGTCTGAAACGGTTGCAGTGAACCCCAATGGTTCGATCGGAGGGTTCAGAATGTTGGTTGCAGGGGGGTCGATCACCTTTGATGAATCAGCCGGTTTGATTCAGGAATTAGACGGTGGATGGACACACACTGAATCAGGCAACATGGTTCGCAGTTGGAACTTTTCATTCGCAAGTCCTGAAGACAATGCATCGTATGTTGACTTCACAATATTCGGCAATGCAGTGAATGGTAATCAAGCAAGTTCTGAAGATGCGTGGAACAGTCTCACTCTCCGATTGCCTGGTGTAGAGTACGATGGTGAAATTTTTTCGAACCAAGCAGATGGGTTCAGCCCGATGGACTACACCGTTGGTCTGGTTTCGATGATTGCACTTGTAGGGTTGCTCATCATCACATTGCGTGACTGATCAATTGACAAATTCAATTGTACTGCTCCGTAGAGCTTTGAGTTGACGACGTTCCGAGGAGCCATGAATTTGCTCACTCTTGACACCTGTAAGCACCAGCATGACGCGGATTTCATCATCCAGTGTTTCATCAACAGCGGTTCCCCAGATGATTTTCGCATGAGGCGAGATACGCTCTGTGATGATTTGAGCGCAACGTTCCGCCTCTCCTAAGGTGAGATTGTTGCCTCCTACGACATTGATGAGCGCACCGCGAGCATCGCTGAAGTCAAGATCGAGGAGGGGTGAATGCAAGGCTTCCAATGTAGCTTCCTCAGCTCTTCCGGGTCCAGAACCTGCACCTAGCCCAATCATTGCTACCCCTGCTCCTGAGTGAATGACGGCTTTGAGGTCCTCAAAGTCAAGGTTCACCATTCCATCGCGCGTGAGCAATTCAGTGACACCGATGATAGAACGGACGAGGAGCTCGTCTCCAACTCGGAATGCACTGGCGAGTGGAAGATCCTGCACCCCTTCGACTTCGAGGACACGCTCGTTTGGAATCACGAGGATTGTATCGCAGTGCTCGCGAAGGCGCTCAAGACCCCACTCTGCGTTTTCCTTGCGCGTCGCTCCCTCGGATTTGAATGGATAAGTGACAACGGCGATGGTCATGGCGCCCTGCTCTTTTGCCAGTCGTGCAATATGACCTGCCGCGCCAGTACCGGAACCACCTCCCATACCTGCGGCAATGATTGCAAGTTGTGTATCGGTGGTGATGCCTCGAAGCGCCATTTCGGATTCAAGAGCTGCAGCTTCACCTTTTGTTGGATCTCCTCCAGCCCCTCTACCTCGTGCAGTTCGCCCAATCAGCACTTTGTGTTCGAGAGGAGACATAAGGAGTGCCTGGGCATCTGTATTGATGGCGTAACCCGTAACGAATGAGTTCTCAAATAGGCCTTCTGCATCGAGCCGACCGACGGCGTTACAACCAGCACCACCGACTCCATACAATGAAAATATTTAATAGAAAAATCAATCCGGTGCAAGTGCGTACTTTTCTGCATTATTTTTATTGGCTAATTCAATACGCTTTTTATTTTCAACATTATTTGACCAAGCCCCATAGTATTGCAAATGTGTTTGTAAATCATGTCCCATAAGATCAGCCAAAACTCTATATGGAATAGCAGGGGTAGTTTCCATTGATGCTCTCCATGCAAA
>JAAXIR010000108.1:0-2673 GCA_012270265.1 Candidatus Poseidoniales archaeon | reverse complement strand
AAGTGATTCAAGCAATGCTCGAAGCTCTTCGTCAGTTCCTTGGCCGTTAGGCTGAGGATCGAGTTGAGGTACAATTTCCTCATCAGATAGTTCCAAAACTCGTTCAATCAAATGGCGCATGGCCATTATCTTGATTCATCCTAACTTGAATGTATTGCACCAAACTTCCATCATGGAAGCGATTTCAGCACACTGAATCAGTCACGGAGACCTTCTTGTGTTACTTGGTAGACGCACTCACCGTCCGGTAGGTTTGGAGAGTCAACGAGTCGTGCAATTCGTCGGCCACCCTTCGCCTTTCGAAGATAAAGTCGGAAGGTAGAGGCGTGAGCGAGAACGTGGCCACCAATTGGCTTGGTTGGGTCTCCCCACATGGCATCAGGTTTGGAGTGGACTTGATTTGTTACCAAAACGAGTGCATTGTTGACGTCAGCGAGTTGCTTGAGATCTTTGAGGTGACGGTTTAGTTTTTGTTGCCGGTTTGCAAGCATGCCGCGACCGATAAATTCTGCACGGAAGTGGCTTGTAAGCGAATCGACGATGATCATCTTGACATTGAGCCCCTTGCTCATGCGCTTGATTTCTTCAGCCAGCAGCATCTGGTGCGCGGAATTGTATGCACGGGCGACGTGGATTCGACTCAAGACCATGTCCGGATCAAGACCATGCCCACGGGCCATCTGTGTAATTCGCTCTGGGCGGAAGGTGTCCTCAGTATCGATGTAGAAGACATCGCCATCAAAACCACCGTCTTCGATTGGCATGGTGCAGTTGACAGCGAGTTGGTGCCCGATCTGTGTCTTTCCGGAACCGAACGCACCGTATACTTCGACGAGTGCCTGTGTTTCGAATCCTCCTCCAAGGAGGTCGTCAATCGATTGAACTTTGGATGAGAGTTTCTGAACTTCTCGACGACGGTCGAGGAGCGCTACACCGGAAACGAAACCACCGATGTTGGCCATTTTCTTGGCTGCGTTGATGATTTTGCCAGCTACTGCTTCACCAAGCTCGGCTTGTTCCGCAAGGTCCGCAGGCGACATGACAGCAAGAGAAAGGAGTTCGTCAAATCCAGCTTCTCGGAGTTTTTCAGCCGTTGCTGGACCAACTCCAGGAAGGTCCTCGATTTTGACCTCGGGAACCTCTTCATCTGCGACTTCCATTGGTACCACTTCGTCTTCAGTAGGGACTTCATTCTTCTTACTTGTTGTTTTCTTCTTTGTTTTTGTGCTCATTGTATCACTCATGCCGATCCAACGGCTGAGGGTATATCAAGCGAAGAATGGGACAAATGGTCAACGAAATCTGAACAAGAACCCGGCCATCGCCGCGCGATACCGGTTTTCACTTTTCATTCACTTTCAGAATTCTCTTCTTCAGATTCATCCTCTTGCTGATATGGGTTTGGAGCAGATTCTTCCTGTTCGTAAAGAATGTCGATGATGTGATTGATGTTCACTCGATCTGTTCCCTGATCAATGCTAACGGTCAAATCGTGGACACCTTGGTCAGGAAAGTTCAGATCGAAATCCCATGTGCCTGATTGCCCATCAGCTATCTGTTCTGTGTTGCTGCCTTTGCTGTTTGATTCGGGGTCTGTGAGATCCCATGTGACAGTGACAGGGCTTCCGGGTGTGCCGAATATACTTGGGTTTTCAACAACCGATTCAACAACGACCTGCTTTGGATTGGTATCCTCGTTCCCCGGAGTTGTGTTGATTTCCATTGTATCTGGATCTGCTGAGTTTGCTTCGCTCCATTCAATCGAATGCTCGACTCGCAGTACAACCGTCATGTTTGCAGTATTATCGTTAATGTCGGTTGCTGCTAGGATGACTGTATACATCCCGTGAATTTGGTATTCGACGTCGATGCTTGCTGATTCAGAAGCATCAATGCTGATGATTGAGCGACCGTCGCCTGGGTCAAGTGTGAAGGTCTTTAGGCCATAGTCGGATGTTGTTCGAGCAAAATCAAAACTAAAGCTAACACCAGTAAATGAGATTTGAGACCCGCCGATGAACGATTGTTGGATTGTTCCATTGGTTGCATCGTAATGCACAACCAAATCAATGAGTTCTTTCTGGTCTGAATCGTCGTCTCCAAAACAGCCAGCAAGCATCGAGCACAACAAGAGCGATGACAACAAGACAACCCCTGCGCGCCCGCCCATGGCAGGACTTGCAGGTCATCCTTGAAGAAGACAGTGCCGAAAGATGATGAAAAAATACCACATCGGTGGTTTCAAAGGGAAGGACTGTGGCGTTTGGCTCAGCGAGGTGGGGTAGTCTGGATATCCCGTCGGGCTCATAACCCGGAGATCGATGGTTCAAATCCATCCCTCGCTACCACTCAAGAATACTGATAGTAGTCGTGTTTTGGCTGCAAGGAATCCATGGCAGATTGCAGCCGTTCATTTGCAGCCTGAATCCCATTGGCGATTTCATCGCATTCTTTTCGGATTCGTTGGGCTTGTTCTGCACACTCTGTATGCCCGTGTGAACATGTTTCAAGAATGGCCAACACCGAGTCAATCTGACTTCCAGGTGCATGTTCTGGTTTCAGATGGTACGCTCCGTTTTCCAAGATGACAGGGCCTGCGGATTGCACTGCAATTGCAAGTGTCTTGCAGAGTTTTGTTTTCGCTCCATCGACTTGACAGGCTGCAACGAGGGC
>JAAXIR010000126.1 GCA_012270265.1 Candidatus Poseidoniales archaeon | reverse complement strand
GCTTCATGAAGTTGCGTTGCTCCGATCTTGGAGTAGTACGAAAACTCAGCGTCGGTCACGGGCTAATGGAGTTGGAAGATGACCTCAAAGGATTCATCGACGTCTTGCGTCGATAGCAAGGCAGATTCGAGAGCTGCGTCCATTTTACTGACGTCACCGTATGGATTTGTTCCCTGCACAAGGGGGGATGTCAGTGAAAGCAGGAATACCAATTGAAGGAAAAAAACCAAGTGGATTTTCTTACGTTGCAAATTGGCCATATTCAACCGATGAGAAGACACTTCAAATGTGTTTGCACTTACTGTGAAAGCCAAGGAATGTCATCTGGAATCTCTGCGAATATGTTTGCCGGAAGAGCGGTTTTGATTTTTGATACTGAGCCAAGCTTTTCAGCAGTTTGAGTTTGCCACTCGACAAATTCCTCGAATGAGCCCATGTTCAAGATTGGATTGTGTTCACGATTCCATCCGAGTGTTTGCAGATCTGTCCCGGGTGGTTCATGCCCACTGCAGACAAGTACGTTATCAGGCAATACAGAAAGCGACTGTATTGAATTCCAATGTTCGAGAAGACGACCACTGGGCAGGTCATCGCGTCCAACACCAGCATCACCATTGAACAAAAAGTCACCTGTGAAAATGTGGCCATCGATGCGAATGATCACAGAATCTTGTGTGTGGCCGGGTACGTGCAGGAATGTGTATTCTACGCCAGCAATGGTGATGGAGGAATCCTCGTCGATGTAATCCGTTACGCCAAGTGAGGCAGTATCTTTCCACATGTAAAACGGAATGCTTCGGTCCTTTGAGAGTGTGAAGCAAGCGGTGATGTGATCTGCATGCGTGTGTGTTGCCATGCATGCGGCGAGAGTGAGACCTCGTTCTGCAAGCAGCGTTTCATAGTGATTGATGTAATCATACACAGGGTCGATTAGAACGGCTTCGCCGTTGTTTGCGACAAGATATGTGCAAGCCCATCCCTCTGGACGAATGTCTTCTACGTGCATGATTCAACGATGGCAAAGTCCTACTTCAACCCATTCCATCAAAGACGAGGCTTCATGAAGGGAGAAGTCAAGCATAGACCATGCACCCGAGAACCGTCGTCTATCTCGAACACGACGGAAAACTTCTGCTGGTAGATGAGAATGGTGATGGGCCCAAAGATTGCATCATGGGCCGAAACACAAACGAGGTTTTGCTTCGGTTCCCAACACCTGAGGAAGTTGAACATCTTGGAGTAGCATGGACAGCTGGTCGAGAAACCGACCTTCGATTTGGAAGTGAGACATACACAGTCCTCCATGGAGAGCCTGAAATCGATTGGCCCGAGCATTGGACCTGGAAAGACAAAGTCGTCTCCGACAACGCTGTTCACCCAGTAGCACGAGAAGCGGTCTACCGCTCCATACATCGTCTCGTATCCAAGGTCATGATTCGCAACGATAAGAACGAGATTCTCATGGCGAAGGTTGAGAGAGGGTTTTTCAAAGGATATTGGGGGTTACCGGGAGGCTACATGAATCACAGCGAAGAGCCCGCAGAAGGATGCGTTCGAGAAACTCAGGAGGAGTTGGGAATTCTTATCGAACTCGATAATCGTAAACCCGTCATCACGCAACGATCGTTCTTCAGAGACGGTGTATCGTTTGTCAGTTTCACATATTGTGGGCGATGGAACGGATCGATTGATGAATTGAAATTGAAGGAAGGTGAAATCGAAGCTGCTGCCTGGTTCAGTCTGCATGATGCCATTGAAAATGCTGCGTCGGAATTTGACCGATGGTCCCTGGCAGCGCTTCCTGATTGAACAAGGTCTTTCGCGGCTTGCAATGCATTATCTAAACCGCTTGCGTCCGAACCTCCACCTTGAGCCATGGTTGGACGACCACCACCGCCGCCCTTGATGTTTGGAATGATGGATCGAAGTAACTCAACTGCATTGTAACGTTCGGCTGCAATCGTGTTCTCTGTGCATGCAACCATGAGTTTACCGCCGCCTTCCTTAGAACCTAACACCGCGAGTGTTGGAGTTGCAGCGTCACGGGTAAGTTCTTGCAACATTGAAGTCAACTGTTTCAAGTTCCCTTCAACTTCCATAATCACAACGCGAACGCCGTCAATGGTCATTGAATCATCGCCACCTCCTGTAGTTCGCAATCGAACAATTTCTGCCTCGAGTTGTTCAATGCGCTTACGTTGTTCTTTCCACTCGGAGAAGAAACGCTCTGCTGTTTTCGGAAGGTCTTCTGATGAAACAGCAAATGTTTGTGATGTTGCTCGTAGCAATCCGTCTTGTTCTCGAGCAAACTTGAGAGCAGACTCACCCGCTACGATATGGAGACGCTCGACACCGTCTTGAACCGCAGTGGAGCGTACAACGCGAATCGAACCGATTTGACCGGGCTCATCATGGTGCGTTCCGCCACAAGCCTGTACGTCGTGATCAGAGATGCGGAGCACGCGAATTTCATTGCCTTTGGGAGCACCTCCTTGATAGAGGTCAAATCCATGCTTCTTGTCGGCTTCATGGCGAGGAAGGATGGTCTTTTCAGTGCGAGAGACCTGTCCAAGAACTTCGTTTGCAAGAATTTCAATGGCATCCAAATCGTCGCGAGTAAGCCGACGGTAATGTGTGATGTCGAGACGAGCAAGTTCTGTTGACTTGTTTGCTCCTGCTTGGTAGATGTGAGGACCAAGAATGCGTCGTGCTGCACCTCCTACGATGTGGACAGCAGTATGGTGATCCATCAGTTGCTTCCGCCGACGCCAGTCAATGGTCCCGTGAACAAGATCCCCGATTTCAAGCGGGCCATCGCAGAGATGAAGGATAAGGTTCTCTTCTTTTTGTGTGTCCAACACTTGACGCGAAGTTCCGTCTGTTGTAAGCGATCCATAATCCCCTTCTTGCCCTCCACCTTCTGGGTAAAAACAGGTTTCAGAGAGAACAACTGCATGCGTTGCACCCTCTGGACCAGCCCCCTCAACAAGAGGAATGGAAGCCAACACGCTCGCATCGAAACTACGTTGTTGAACATCGTTGTAGTACAATGGAACCGTTTCTGGAAGAATCGGTAATTGATCCACGTGCGAGGACTGTTGGCTTGTTGCGGCTGCAGCCTTTGCCATCTTTGCATGTCGTTCAGCCATTTCCGCAGAGAAACCTGTTCGAAGTCGCAGATGTGACCATCCACTTTTCCGAGCCATGTTGATGACCATGTCAGGAGGTAGACCATGCGAATCATTGAGTTGGAAGAGCAACTCATCTGGTAATTCTTCAGCACTTTGGTCAATAGATTTCAACGATTGTTGAATCAGGTTGGTTCCTTTTCTCAACACCTCGCTGTAACGTTCCTCTTCAAGATTCATGATGGTCAAGAGGCCATCCCTTGTTTGTTTCATTTCATGTCCACGCATGTTGACATCAAGATGATGGTTGATGAGATCCGATAGTGATACGTCCATTCCTAAATCATCACGCATTCTCAATATTCGACGGGCAAGCATTCGTGCTAGATATCCAGCCTTTGCGTTGGATGGAACAAGACCGTCGCCGAGCATATGTGTCAAGGCATGAAGGTGATCTGGAATAGCATAGACACGCGACAGAGGTTCTGTAATAGCCATGAATTGGTCTTTCGATAAATCAACGCCACGTTGTCCAAGACGAGCGATGAACAACTGCGAAAGTTCCTCTGCATCAACACCGGGTTCGATGTTCATAATTCCATTAAGACGGCTCATCTCCCCAAGAAGTTGATCGAGGTCTAAATCAGGCCATTGGGTTACGACATCTGAGAAGCCTGACAAATCTTTGAGCCAAGCAACCGTTTCGGGGTAAATCGCTTCGTAGATGGTGGGTGTTCCTGCAGCAGCCCAACAAAATCGCTCAAGGCCATAGCCAGTATCGATAATTTGCAGTGGCATTTCTCTGTAGCGATCACCTTTCAGTTCGATGTCACCTTCTTCGGATTCCTCGAGATTCATGAACACCAGCGTTGCAAGTTCGAGACCGCCAACGATCACTTCGACAGCAGGCCCTGCGTTCCCACCACCACACCATGGATTCTCGACGTAGGTAATCTCCTTGGCTTCAATTCCGAACGTTTCCGTCAGCATGGAGTGACAGTAAGCAACGCATTCTTCCATCCAGTAGTACATCTCGCCATCATCAGGTCGATTGAAGACGTGATGAGCCATCATCTCGAACGTTGTCAAGTGTCGACCTGAACGACCAACAGCATCAACATCCGTCAAACGAATGCATGGTTGTGAGATGGTGAGTGGGTTTGCCGGAGGCGCCACTTGGCCTGAGGTCACGTGAGGTTGGAAGTCTGCAATCGATGCGATGGTGAGGTGAATATCATCGCGCCATCGTGCAAGTACAGGATAAGGTTCAACCCGATGATGTTGATGGTTTTCAAAAAACGAAAGGAAAGCCTCTCGCATAGCATCTTTCAACGCACGGCCACGCTGTTCGAATCCGTCGATAAGTGGTTTTCCAATGAAGGAATATTCATCTTCGTGGGTGTCTCCACAGGTCGTACGTTGGGGATCGCATGTCCAGAACCACAAGTCAGTGATACGGCATTGCTGCCGAGTGTAACCATTGTCATGGAACACTGCCAAGTCAATCGGGGGTAGACTCATTGGAACGCCTCCAATTCCGTGGGGGGTATTCCGTCCTTTCAACCCTCCCTTGTTTTGGTGTGGAAAAGTGGAAATCATCAAAAGAAAGAGGTTGAACGACAACCATGGCTGCTGCTTGGACCAAGCACGTCGACGTGTCGTCGCCGGGTGTTGTTCGGATCAAAGCTCATAATCGGATGAAAATTGATGCAGCCATCATCTCAACGATGGAAGAGATCGAAAATTATCAAGACGGCCGAGGGCCGATTCAACTGATGAATGCAACGGAACTTCCCGGCGCGGTTGGAACCGCTTGGGGCATGGCAGATTGGCA
>JAAXIR010000280.1 GCA_012270265.1 Candidatus Poseidoniales archaeon | reverse complement strand
TACCAACATAGTCGAATCGGTTTATGGGTCTGGAAAAATACAGCGCACTGGTTCCATTTGATCGATCCTCTGAGATAACGCCTCCAACCAACAAGGCCGCTACGAGAGGATAGTAGAGCATGTTGCGTGGGAAGAAGCCGAGAATGTGCCCGTACAAGTTGTTACGACCAACCCCCCAAAGTTCGTCCCAGCCTGCCTCCCCAATAACGGCGAACAAAAGCGTCAGAGCAACGTCGGTCATTGATGCGATTAAGACGAAAATCAGCACAAGTTTCGTCGGTACTCCCCACGGGCGATGACCTTTGCGAACGATGCCCAGAACATGGTGACGGAAAATCGCCCAATTACGCATCCATCTCGGATTCAATGTCCCTTCCCAAGGAACGTAGACCTGCTCAAAGACTTGTCCAGTTTGAGCAACAGGTTGGGCGACAGATGCTTGATCAGAGGATTCAGAGCCCCAAGCAGCATCCATCCGACTTTGCCCAGTAACGGGTGTCGAGGCATCGATGGTCGCTTCTTCGCTCATGCTCCCGAACCTCCCATTGACTCAGGAGCGTCCACCTTTCGAGCCTCTGCAGGCGATGCGAGCAAATCTTCGCTCGACTTGACACCGTACCCGAATCGTTCCATGATGACGATGAACAAGTCTTCGAGAGATGCTTCGTACTCATGCATTCGACGAATTTGTGCGCCCGTATCTGCGGCACATTTGAGAATTCTTTGTGTGGTTTTTTCTCCATCATGACGAATACGCATCATGCGACCTTCCCGACGAACTTCGCGGCCCTCTTTGCCACGCGCTGGTTCAAGTGCCTTGGCCATTCCCCAAACGTGCATTTCGCATGCGCGAGCGATGGCTTTCAAGTCCTCAATCCGTCCTTGAGCAGCAAGTTTCCCTTTGTGGAGCAGTACGATGTTTTGGCACACGCGCTCAACATCGTCCATCAAATGGCTTGCCATGAGAACCGAGCGATTGCCGGCATTGACCATGTTGGAGAGCGTTGTCAGCATGGCTTGTCGAGCATCAGCGTCAAGACCGTTCGATGGTTCATCGGCGATGATGAGTTGTGGATCGTGAATAATCGAACAAGCCAGTTTCGTCGCTTGCTTCATACCCGTCGAGAACGAAGAGATGGGTCGGTACCGCAACTCTCCGAGACCTACGTATTCCATGGCAGTATGGGCCCTTGACATAGCAACGACTGGATTCATACCAAGCAATTCACCGCTGTATCGGACCTGATGAATCGCATCCATGTTATCATCAAGGGCATCGTATTCGGGCATGTAACCAATCTTTGAGCGAATGGACAAACCTTCAGTTCGTATGTCATGACCGAGGACTTTGCCCTCGCCAGAGGTGGCTTGAATGAGTCCAAGAATTGTCTTGAAGAACGTGGATTTGCCTGCTCCATTCGGCCCAAGTAAGCCAGTTGCACCTGGTTGAACCTGAATGCTTAATTTATCGAGAGCAACATGGGGACCATACGATTTGGTCAACTCATTGGTTTCGATAATGAGGTCGTTGACCATTGTTCTCATCATTTACAAGGAAAGGAAGTCTTTGAATCCTTTCACGTCACGCTATTTGAACGTCTTCGAAAAGTCGCTTCTTGTCCGAACAGCGATGCCCTTCTTGAACCGAAGCGCCTCGTCAGCATCACACTGTGCTAGACCATGTCCAATCAATGCCCCTTGCTCGTCAACGATGAAGCAGGTTTGTCCAGCTTTCAACCAAGGATCGCAAGCAACGATAAATCCATGGAACACGTTGCGGCCACGCAAAACAAACTCAACAGCATCTTGCTCGACCATGAGCACAGCGGGTCCTTGTCCAAGACCAGATGTTGGTTGATATCGACCATCACCATCGACAGGCGCTGTCCGACAATCGTAGAAAATCTTCGACCCGAGATCGGTGATGGACAATCCACCATCGGTCAATCGTGGACTCAATATGTGGGTGCCGTTCTTGTCGATGACGTTCTTCACCCGACCGGTTCCACCGATGATGTAGGTGCATGAGTCGATGATGTCTGCGGCTTCTCCGTAACCAACGTTCGAACAAACGACCAACTTATCGAGGATTTGTCGACGACGCAATGCATCACGAAGTTCTGGCAAAGCAGCATCATCCACTCGAATTTCTTCTTCGAGAAGACCATGTTTGATCAAGAGGCTCGATGCGTTTTGAATCAGAGAATCGGCTCCAATGTCAAGAATCAAGACTCGATCTGCATCGATATGGAGTCGGTGCAATTCTTGTCGAAGCAAGACCGTATTGATTCGACGTTTCCATAGCCAGGATGGGCCATCAACCTGTGCAAATGGATTGAGGTCTTCGAGTGAGTACGGCAACAAACCAAGAGGCGTCTGGACAAGAATCTCAAGGTCCGGCAAGACATGTTTGAGACGGAGCACGAGCAGATCACAGCGTTGACGCCAAGGACCTGGTTTTCCGTTCAATACCAAGACATCTGTAGGACCGGAGGAAGCAGGTCTCCATCGATGTTGCAACTGCTTTCGAGCAACGAGGATGTGCGGGCGGGAGAGGGTATCTTCTCCTCCCCATCTCTCGCCTTTCTTCCGTTGCGTTGCTTGTTTGTTGACAACCTCGGACCAATCCTGTTCCCAAATTCCTCCGCTTGGATGGTAGTCTCGAGCAGCCGCTCGGTCGTCTTGCACCAAATCATCGAGTAAATCCGATGAAACACTCGAAGTGAACGGTCGTGTCGTTAACCAAAGGAAGGCTTCTCGCAAGGCAGGATGTTGATGACTGCGATGCTCTGCAAGCTGCCAAATGGTTCCATCATGGACCGCCTGCTTGCAACGCGAAAGTTCTGCAAGCGTTACTTCGAGGTTGTATCGAGCAAGGAGCTCCGTTCTTTCTTCCTGCTTGAGTTTGCGCACCTCTTCCGGCGTCCAATTGACAACACAAGGCAGGAGTTCAGGCCATGCGTGCAAATCATGCAACTTATAGGTCCCTTGTGGAGAGAGTAAGCGGTCGTCTCGGGCAAACAATGCGTAGGCCGCAGAATCAAACAAATCAGCACCGAGTGCGATAAGCATCGAGAACAGCATTGGATGTCCGCAACCGAACATGTGTCGTGGACGTTCAGGAGGAAGTTCACCGATGGCAGCAAGCATGATCTTTGCGAGGTCCTTGTACCGATGTTGCTCCATGATTGGAACAATGCCACCGATAGGGTGAACGGCGAAGTCAAATTGACCCATTCCTTGTGCCGATTGCTTTCTTAGGTGGCGATGGATTCCTCCCTGAATTGGTCCATTGAGCATTGTATCTTGTGCAGCAAGAATCGAGGCTTCGCATCGCTCGATGGTTGTTTGAACCGCTTGCAGCACCTCGTCTTCCGACATATCTGGTCGACTAAAGACATCCAGCATGGTTGCAATATCAACACCAATGGAACGTTGGAATTCAACAATTTCTTCCACACCTACCTCAACATCGCCGTAGACATAAGACTGGAAGGTACCAGAATCCGTCATAATGACGCCAGGGAAGTTGATGAGGTCGTGAACTCCTTTCTCCAGTGCATGCTGCTTCAGATCATCATGCTTCCAAATGATGTAGGAGTTGGTGATGAGTCCTTGAATTCCGTATCGATCCCACATCTCTCTCGGCTCAATGGTCCGAATGTTTGGATTGATGACCGGAAGAAGCGCAGGGGTTTCAAGAACACCATGGGCAGTATGCAACTTCCCAATACGAGCACGGCCATCTCGTGCGACAACTTCGAATTTACCACGGTCGCTTTCTTTGCAGGGTTTAGGGTCATCCCGAGCACCATCCATCCATGCAGCCATAGTACCAACCCCATGACCTTCTCTTTTCAATTGCCCGTTGAGACATCGACAAATTCGACGTTTCCGTGTGCGAGGATGAATTCACGACCAAGTTCATCGAAGGTGTCGAGCAGTGAAGATGAAAATTGAATTTGATTGACCTCTGAGTCGTTTTCCAAATCGTTTCGGACACCTTCGAGCGTACCCGGGGCGGCACCGCACGACAAACACGCTCCTGTCAAATCGAGAACGAAGTTGAATCCTGTTGAGGCATGTTCCCATTTTGAGACTGCAATTCCACCGCCATGTCCATCGAGTGCTGCTCGGACTGGCCCCAAACGAGAGAGCAAAACTGGAACGAGGTGTTCCGTTTCGACAACATCAGCAATCCGAGTGTTCTTGAGCCGTTCCTCTTCTTCGGGATCGGTTTGTTCAGCGATTCGGCGGTTGGCTTCTTCTTCCATAGCCTTCTGCGCTTCGAGGGCGTAAGCACGAACCAAATCGTCGTCCATGAGTCCTCCAAATTGAATTGCCGTTTGAAATCTTGCAAAGCCGTAGTATCGTGATTGATTGCATCCATTGATAAGGGGGTGACGGTACCAACGAACAGGTGAGAACATGACCGAAGTCCTGTTGCGTGTCGAAAACCTTCACGTCTCGGTTGGAGATACGCCAATCATTCAAGGCATTAGCCTCGAGATGAACCGTGGAGAGATTCACGCCATTATGGGTCGAAACGGTGCTGGCAAATCCACACTGGCCAACGTGATCATGGGTCATCCTGCCTACCAAATCACCAGTGGAACCATCCACTACAAGGGCAAGAACATCGAAGACATGGAGGTCTTCGAGCGAGCACGTGCAGGTATGTTCCTCTCGTTCCAATACCCTGCAGCGATTCCTGGTGTTCAGGTCGGAACATTCCTCCGTAAGTCCGTTGCATCCGTTCGAGGCGAGGCTCCTTCGCCAAGAGCGTTTCGTCAAGATCTCAACGAAGCCATGCAGCAACTCGATATGGACAAATCATTCCTTTCACGCTACGTGAACGATGGATTTAGCGGTGGAGAGAAAAAGCGTCTCGAAATTCTTCAGATGTTGCTCTTGCAACCGCACCTAGCACTCCTCGATGAAACCGATTCTGGGCTCGATATCGACGCACTCCGCAT
>JAAXIR010000054.1 GCA_012270265.1 Candidatus Poseidoniales archaeon | reverse complement strand
CAAGATGGCCTTCATCAATGCACTGAAAGACGGACAAATTGCTCGCCCCCCCTCTGAATTGAGACACATCTCCAGTAGAACGACGCCTCCATTTGGACCGATGCAATTCGAGAACACGTTCTTCCATCTACACATTGGAGATCAGGAATTCAATCCTACAACAGATTTGCAAACAGAATTCACTGCTCTTGAGTGGATGAGGCCATCCGAAATGATTGAGCGCTGGAAGCGTCATGAAATCCGTGTTGCTCCGCCTGTTGTTACACTCCTGATGGAAGTTGATCGAACCTTGAAGCACTTCGATGGAGACAGGATTCAAACAGCCCAAGATTTGCAGGAACGACAACCTGGTCGTCGCTCAATCCTTTTTGCGCATGGCGTCGAAGTTGTTCCTGTAAAAACAGCCACGCTGCCTCCAGCAGACCACACCAACGCCTACCTCGTCGGCGACCCTGAAGGAGAATTTGTTCTGGTCGACCCTGCATGTCGAATGCGAGAAGGGATGGAACAACTTGCAGAAGCTGTTGACCGCCATCGTGGTGAATTGATCGCCATTCTCTTCACGCATTCACACGGCGATCATATCGGCGACATGGACCTGCTTCGTGAGGCGTTTGATGTTCCAGTTTGGGGAAGTGAATACACATCAAGAACGGTTCATTGTGATCGAATTCTTGTGGATGGAGAAATGCTTCAACTTGGCAACCAAGACTGGACCGTTCTGATTACTCCAGGCCACCACCCTGGACACGTCTGCCTCCTCTCTGATGCTGGACTTGTTGCTGGAGACATGGTTGCAGGTATTGGAACGATTCTCATTCCTCCTGGAACAGGTGATATGGACGTCTACATCGAACAACTTCAACGATTACAGGAACTAAATCCTCACTTGATGTTCCCGAGTCACGGACCTGTTATTCCTCTTCCAAACAAGACGCTTGCGTACTACATCAAACATCGAATGGAGCGCCATCAACGTGTTCTCGATGCAGTTGAGTCAGGGCTTGCAACGATTCCTGAAATCTCCACCGAAGCCTATGCCAACACACCTGATGCACATCCAGGCCTTGCTCAGGACCAAACCCTCGCTCACCTACTTTCACACGAACGTGCAGGTCGTGTTCAACAGACTGAACAAGGTTGGATTCGAGGAGATGATTGAATGGCGTACCGTGTTGTAATCACCAAAGCAGGAGGACCAAATGTCCTCGATATCCAAGAGATTTCGATTCCTGAACCGGGCGAACATGAAGTTTGTATTGCCGTCCATTATGCTGGAATCAATTTTGCAGACACACTGATGCGACTTGGTTTCTATCAGCCACGACCCCCATTCCCATTCACCCCTGGCTACGAAGTGAGTGGAGTTGTCCACGCTCTTGGCAAGAGTGGCAAGGGATTCGTAATTGGCCAGAGAGTTGTTGGTCTGATGCGTACAGGTGGTCAAGCAAGTCACGTGGTCACGGATGCTTCAAGAACGCTGCCCATTCCAGATGAAATCTCTCTCGAAGCTGCTGCTTCGATGCCTGTGACCTACATCACTGCACATCACATGCTCCATCATATTGGAAATCTCAAACCAACCGCTTCTGTACTTATCCACGGCGGAGGAGGCGGTGTTGGGCCCGCAGCATTGCAATTGTGGCAATGGGCTGGGGTGACCAAGGTCTGGTCAACAGCCTCAGCTGGAAAGGCCGACATCATCCGCTCCTACGGTGCTGTAGCCATCGATCGTCACAACGAAAATTTCGTCGAAATCATTCGTTCTCAAACCAACGGTCGAGGCGTTGATCACATCCTCGACCCAATCGGTGGCGAGCACCTCAAACGTAGCCTCACCGTTCTTGCCCAAGGTGGTAAGTTGTACACCTATGGGATGTCGTCGGCTGCTCCATCATCCAAGCGATCGTTATGGAAGGCACTAAGGGCGTTACGAAGTCGACCACGGTTCGATCCAATGCTCATGATGTCCAGAAATCAAGGCGTTTTTGGCGTTCATATGGGAACATGGAACGACGAGGACGTCATGCAAGAACAAATGCAAAACATCCTCAAAGGAATCAAAGAGGGTGCATTAACGCCGATCATCGACTCGATTTACGATGCAAAGGACGTTGCAAAGGCCCATCAACACATCCATGATGGAAAGAACATTGGTAAAGTACTGTTGAAATTTGTAGAATAGCAGGGATTGACATGAAAGACTCGATGACAGGTTTCGACGTTCGAGCAGTATCGCTCGAATTGGATGCTTGGTCAGGAGCCTATGTCAAGAAAGCCTACATGCCTCATTACGAGCAAATTGTTCTTCGAATCAATCCCAAGGAGGCTGACCAATTTGACCTGGTTATCGTTCGTGGACAACGTGTCTACACATCAAAACGCGATCGTCCAATGCCTATGACGCCTCCATCCTTTGCTATGGTATTGAGAAAGCATCTCAAGAATGCTCGATTGACCAAGGTCGAACAGTTGGGCTTTGACCGTGTCCTTATGTTCCGCTTCGACACAAAAAACGGTCAACGCTCGCTCAGTGTTGAGTTGTTTCGGAACGGGAATGTCATCCTCATGGATGAGAACGATGTCATCATCCAACCTCTGACCCATGCAAGTTATTCGGGTCGAACCATCAAGAAAGGAGAGGCGTACGTCCCTCCACCTGCTGCGATTGCTCCACATACCTTGACCCTTGAGTCACTAAAGGAAGCCTTTGCTGAATCTGATAGGGACCTTGTTTCGACCCTTGGTGGATAAATAAACCTTGGAGGAATCTAGGCAAACGCCGTCTGTGAACATGCAGGCCTTGACCCGAAAAGTTCCACGTAAGATGCAGATGCTGCCAACGTTCTGAAATCACTGCAACACTTCCTCAAACAACTCAATTCGAGCCAAATCGGGCATCTCATCCTCAAACCAACGAAAGAATACAATGAGGATGTGCTGAAAACCATCACAGCAATGGAAACACTCGATGCAAAGTCGAGCACGATGCTACGGGAAACAGCAACCGAAGCGACCCCGCTTCTCTTACCATCGCATGCAGGAAAAATAGCCTATTCTTGTTCCAACCTCTGTTCTGCAATCGATGCATGGAAAGGACATCATGACGCCAACGCACTCGCTCGAAGGGAACAAGAAAAGTTGGATGCTGCAGCACCAGGACGTGGTCATTCAACTGAAGTCGAGAAGTTGGAACGACGCATGAAACAACAAGAACAAGCGCTTGAAGGATTTGCCAAGAAAATTGAGAAGCAGCAAGCCATTGGTCATGCGATTCAAGAGCATTGGACACATGTGGAGACCATTTTGCAGCAAGCCCGAGAAGCCGTTCAAAAACAAGGCTGGAAGCCTGTCCTGAAAGGCTTGAAAGAAAATCCTTGGGTTGATTCAGGCAATGCTGCTGATCGAACCATGATGGTCCGTCTACCGGATGAAAGTGGTCAGCCTGGTCAAGCGTTCACGTTGCATCTCGATGATTCCGTCCATCAAAATGCACAACGATACTTTGAGGCTGCTCGAAAGCAGAAGGACAAAACGAGTGGTGCAACAACTGCCCTTGAGGACACGAAAACAGCGTTTAAACGAGCCCAAAAGAAAGAAGCGAAGCAAAAGGCCAGTGGTGGAATGCAAACGGTTCGTCGATCGAAGCGGCTTTGGGTTGAACAACATCGTTGGAGCATGATTTCTGGCGGCCATCTGCTCGTTGGTGGGCGTGATGCCAAAGGAAACGATTCGATCGTCAAGAAGCATCTCTCTGGAGGTGACATGTACCTCCACGCTGACATCCACGGAGCACCTAGTTGCAGCCTACGGGCATCACAAGGTTTTGCTCTTGTTGAGGAACCGTACGGCCAACTTCCTCCTGGTGTTCCATCCTACAAACTGGTCGACAAACTCGGAGATGAACGAATCAACGATGCGAAGTTGGAGGAGGCTGCAACCCTCGCACTCTGTTGGAGCCGTGCTTGGAACGGTGGAGGTGCACATGGAACGGTGTTCGCTGTCAAACCGGCTCAAGTTTCGAAATCAGCGCAAACGGGTGAATATGTTGGAAAAGGTGCTTTCATCGTCCGTGGTCAACGTCAATGGTTCAAGGATTTGGATGTTCAATTGGGCATTGGCTTGGTCGCCATCAACGGTGTACCCTTGCTCATGAGCGGAACGGTTGCTTCCATCAAGCAACGCTGTGAACGTTATGCCATTCTCTCACCGGGTCAAACGAAAAAAGAGCAACTTGCGAATCGAATCTACAAGGCAACTGGCCTTCGAACCGATGATGTCCTCTCCGTGCTTCCTGGCTCTTCCGATATACTCGAAGATGTTGGCATCTTCACACCATATCAGTCCAAAGAAGAGGAATGATAGGCTTCATCGACGAACGTACATGGCGACGGCGTTGCCACCGCCAAGGCAAAGTGTTACAATTCCAGATTTGGCATCGAGGCGACGCATGACGCCAAGCATGGTGATTAAACATCGAGTTCCGCTTGAACCGAGTGGGTGACCAATACTCACTGCTCCACCATGGAGATTGAAACGGTCATGAGGTATCCCAACCTCTTGAGCAACAGCGCAAGAAGCAGAGGCGAAGGCCTCGTTGTGCTCGTAAACATCAACATCCATGACGTCCAGATTGTTGCGCTCAAGGAGGTTCTTGACCGCTGGAATAGGAGCGCTCATGACTCGCTCTGGTTCGACACCGGCTGTACAATAATCTTCGATTGTAGCTATAATTTCCCAACCTTGCTCATGAGCAAATGCTTCGCTGGTCACGAGAACTGCGCTTGCACCGTCGTTCAGCGTGCTAGCATTGCCTGCTGTAACAATACCTTCCTTGTCGAAGACAGTCCGAAGTTTGGCTAGACCTTCAGCCGTCGTATCGGAGCGAACCCCTTCATCTCGATCGAAGACAATTGGATCACAACGTCGTTGTGGAATTGAAACAGGGAACGTTTCCCAATCGAACCAACCCCCGCCCCATGCTTTGGAGGCTTTGAGATGGCTC
>JAAXIR010000264.1:6593-24648 GCA_012270265.1 Candidatus Poseidoniales archaeon | reverse complement strand
TCAGTGGCTGTGAAAATGGCTCGCTTTCGTCCAACATTCCAGTTGACGATTTGTGCAACTGCTTCAATGGAGTGATTCGACTGAAAAGCCTGGGCACGTTCGTTGGCCTCGGAAGGTAGTTGCAGCTCGACTTCGATGTCCCTATTCTCTGAGAGGGTACCGATCACCGTCATTCCGTTTTTCATTGGCCCTTGACCCATCAGTGTCTTTTCGACCGATGAGACAAGAATCTGGCACGATTGCTTTGGTGATTGAGAAATCGCTTCAAGGCGTTCGCTGCTGAGTTTCATATCCTGCAACAATTCAATGAATCGTGCATGTCCGACGGGGCTACCATCTTCCTCGAGGAGAATTGGTTCTGGCTTTGCTTTTGCAGCCTCTTCCTCTCTGCGTGCCTTTTCTTCCGCCTCTCGTTCAGCAGCCTCTTTCGCTTGTTGTTCTTCCAACAAGCGTTGTTTTTCAGCCTCTTGCTGACGAATAATCTCCTCGGCTTGCCTTCGAGCCTCTTCCTTTATTTCTTGTTCGAGTTCTTCGAATTCGTCAGGTTCTGGTTCAGGCTCAGGCTCAGGCTCAGGTTCTTCAATACCACTTGGAAGGCCAATTGTCTCAAAATAGGTGTGGAGATCTGCGACAGTCACGTTTCCGTCCTTGTCCATATCGAGGACGGACATGAGCCCATTGATCACCCAACCAGGAGGCTGTGTGCCAGTGGTTCGCTGAAGTGCATCTGAGAGTTCTGTAGGCTGAATAACAGCATCCATGTTTGTATCGATCATCTGAATGATTTCTGTTCCAGTCAATCCGGAGCCGAGAAGCCAGCTTGTAAATTGAGTATTCAATTGACCAATCATTGGGTTGGTCGTGACCATTTCCTTGATGTGCTTCTCCATTCTTGCTTGAAGGACTTGTTTAACAGCCATGGATTCACGTCCAGCAGACACTTGCGTGTTGTAGGCCAATCAGGTTAGGGGACTGGACGTTGTGGCCACCCCGAAGGCTCCTCAGATTGCCATGATAATGTGCAAAGAAGCGTATCGACTTCATCGATCGTCCTCAAATTCCGTGCAACTTGCTCATAGAAAAGCCAAGACTTCAATGCGCCAAGTTTCGGGCCTTGTGGGATGTTTGTTTGCTGCATGATGTATTCACCAGAAGCTAATGGTTCTACACTTAGATCAATTTTCAGTTGTAGGTATAGATCAAGTCGTTGCTGAACATCGTCCTCTGTGTAACCGAGAGAATGGCCTTCTCGAGCAAACATCTTTTCGATGCAGAGGTGCTGATCGCCCCAAGTTCCCATGACAACTGCAAAGACTCTCATCTTGGACTCCGTATCCTCGGGTAGGTGGCCCAATTTTGCGTGACGAAACAGAAGTCGTTTTTTCTCCTGACCACTCAATCGAAGCCTTGCAGCGAGTTGTTCACACTCCTTTGAAGAGAAGTCTCTGAGCAATACGACCAATCGGTCGATGACATCACTTCCTTCAAGTTCGTTGAGGAGTTTGATTCGCACATCTTCCTGCTCCCAATCCAAATCCAGGATTTCTTTCAGAATTCCATCATCTGCCATGCGTTGAACGATCTCTGAGGCATGTCGTCCCAAGAGGATACGTTTGAATTCGGACCAGATACGCTCACGAGCGATCCGCTTGAGCATTGGTTTTGTCGTCCGTAATGCATCTGCAAGCTGACGTTCTGGCCACCAAATGCCTGCTGCACCTTGGTCCATGAATCTGTAGGAACGCATGATACGTAGCGCATCTTCTGACAAACGCTTCGTTGCATCTCCGACCGAGCGAATACGTCCATGTTGCAAATCTCCTTGTCCGTCGAAGGGATCGTAGAATACCAGATTCACAGGGTCTACAGCGAGTGAGTTCATGGTCAAATCTCGACGTGAGAGGTCGACGAGTAATGAATCGCCCCATTGAACTTCGTCTGGTCTTCGACCGTCGTTGTATCCGAATTCTGTTCGTAGTGTTGTGACTTCGTAGGAATCACCATCGTTTCGAAATGTGATCGTTCCGTAGCGTTCACCTGTTGGAATTGTATCAGGATAGGCCTTCATGTCATCGGGAGTCAGTGTTGTTGCGAGATCGAATTCAACGATGTTCGTTCCCAACAATGCGTTTCGAATCGCACCACCAACAATCCACACATTAGCGTTGTTTTGATGAAACCAATCGATAACTTCGACAAGTGATTTCGGTAGTTGTTGAACCATAGCAGACAATGAGGGAAGGAGAGGCAATCCTTCCATTCCGCGTGCAGGTTCCATGCCGGACATCCAACCCTGCGTGTTCATACAAGACAAAGCATTATCCTGTGGATTCAATTGGTCAGAGCATGTCTTGGGCAGAAGAAGATGTGCGCCTAGTCCCTGTTGAGTGGCTCAAAGCTCATGAGGAAATCAAATCCAAGAACATGGAGAAACTCCTTGAAATGACGCTACGCTGGGATGGTTTCACGAAGCCTTTGATTGCAGACAAGGCTACTGGGACAATCCTCGATGGACACCATCGATACGCAGTTGCACAACGACTCGAACTTGCTAGAATTCCAGTGGTTTGCATCGATTACTTGGAAGATGATTCGGTTGAACTCGAATTGTGGCCTGCCTCTGATTTGGAATCCATCACGAAACAGGAGGTCATCGACATGGCGCTTTCTTCAAATCTTTATCCTCCGAAACCGACACGACATCGGATATCTGACCATCTCCCCCCGATTCATGTATCGCTTGAGCGACTGTCGTTGCTTACGCCGAGTCAACCTGACGCGAACGAATTGTAGATTTCCACAAACGATTTCCATTGCTTGTTGACACCGTAGGGTAGTTTGGCTCCAAGGCAACATCCAGCACTGCATCATGCATAACGGAATTTCGTGCAAACATGATTCGGGCTGTTGACCCTACCTTTCCTTTCAGCGTGGATTTCAGTTGTTCAGCATTCGTTACACGAATGGCATCAACAGCAACGATTTCGTCACCAACTTGCAATTTGTCTCGAACGGGGGAATGTTGCATATGGCTGGTTACTTTCAGTTTGTTCCCTTGAGAACGGACATGGACACCGAGCCATCCTTGAGCAAATTGTTCCCATACGACCGATTCAGTACCTTGCTTTCGTTTTGGTTCATCCGACGGCTTGTAATCCAAGCCGAAGATTGAGAAGGCTCTTGAAAGATCGAGATTCCCTGCTTCTTTTGTGATATCATCGAGGAAGCTACCCAATCTACGTCCACCACTCAACGACGTCAGCGCTTTGCGGATATCATTGTACTGAACGCCGCGCTTTGATGGGTCTTCAACGTGGATGTTGTGCTTGTCATACAATGCTTTCATCAAGTCACAGACACCGTTCTCTCCCTTCGATCGTTTCCTTAATTCTGCATCGAGAGCAAACATCGTCAATTCACCTTCGAGATAATATGAAATTTGAGTTTCTCTTGAGTAAGCATGGCTTCTATAGAGGTGAATCCACGCTTCATGACTCGCCTCACAAAGTGCTTGGCAGGACGATCCGCTGCGCGTGTGGTGACGCTTGAGTTTCCGCTTCATATCAGCAAAGTAATCCTCAGCACTCCATGCCCCTGAACGTAGACACATGATGTCACCGATCCATGATGTGGCTCCTTCGAACCACCACAGTAAATCTGTATTGACTTCTCTTTGCAAGTCATAATCCAAGAATAGCTTCGGACGAAGTCGCTTCACGTTCCATTGGTGGACGTATTCATGGCTAAAGAGACTGACAAGGTCTCGATAATCCTCTACATGACCTGGCTGAAGGGATGTTCTTGGAACCATCGATGTTTGTGAGTTGGTGTGTTCAAGTCCACCACGTCCTCCATCGGTGAGGTGGAGAATGGTGTGGTACGGTTCGTCAAGTGGTCCAAACAAGGCATGATGCTCTGCACTGATGTTCTTGATGTCATGAATAAATCGTTCAAGCATGACTTCATTCGGCTTGTATCCGCCTGCATCCCAGAAGTGAAGTGCGTGATTTCGTCCGCCGACGGTAAATCGATGAATCTCATTCGCATTGCATTCTGCAATTCCATCAAGCAGTGCATCTCGATGTTCAGCTGTGAACGTGTGACGTTGTCCTGAGCCATGGGGCGATGTCTGTTGAAACGTGAGTTGAGTTGAAACATTCCAATCTGAAGGTAATGTGAATTCGACAGTATGCATTTCATTCATGCGTTTTGCATCGATTCCAGAGGTTGGGAGAAACCACGTGAACGGAGGCATCATGTGCAAGTGTGTGTCATCGAGATGATTCGATCGAACCGTGTTTTCAACACAGAGCAATTTGTAGCGAATGCATACTTTGGCAAGCGATGAAACATCCTTGATGACAATGGAATCAACATCTTTCCGTACAACGTTCAGCGGGTTACCTTCGCCATCGGTTGCTTGCAGATGCGAGACGTGCTGAATGGGTTCGCGCAAAAAGTACGAACCAGGAACCCATCGTGGAAACGAGAGTTTCAACGAGGAGGCTGTGAACGGTGCCTCAACCTCTATTTCTACATCCAAGCGCTGGTCACTTGCATCGGTGGCATCAACTCGAAAGACGACGTTTGAACGTGCCATAGTGAATCCTTGGTCTATGAAGTGTATAGGTTCTGTGCTGCACTCAGGACAAGTTCATCATTCGATTCTGAAATCAATCGTTCAGCGAGTTCTTGCATTGCAGGTTCTTGCTGACGATGCAGTAATCGCTCAAGAAGCCTCGATTTATCGATGCTATCAACCCGTTCGTCAAACAACAATTCCGTGCGCAATGCATCGCTTTTTGCATCATTACGGCCGACGAGCCAACGGGCAACGATGGAGGTGCAATCTCCGTCGATGAGCGTACGTAGCCGTTCATCATCCGCTTCTTCCACGGCATCTTTCAGCGATTGAACCAGAAATTTCCGTTGCGAACTGGATTTTGATCTCATGAGATCGAGTAAATTTGGCAATCGTCTCTCTAAGGCAATCGGGACGGCCAGTTTCCACAAGGCATCATCTTGGTTGATGGCGTTTTGGAGCGCAGTACTCTCCTTTTCTGTCAACTCCATTCCTAGAAGAGAAGCAGCGGATTGTCTGCGAACATCTGGATGAGCATCATGTAGGGAGACGAGTAGATTCGATGTGTTGGAATTCACCTCAGTCGCATAGGTTCGCACAACATGGTCTTCTGCGTGTTGAAACATATCCAATTCGGATTCTGTTACTTCTTCACTGCTAATGAGCTGATGTACAGCACGTCGAACAACAACATCGTCGTTGCTGTTCAGAAGTTGGCGAGCAAGTTTCGCTGCTTGTGTCGCATCATGGATCGACTCAAGCACTGTTGCAACGCAACGTTGGGCATCAAGTTGGTCACTGTTTGCCAGCTCGACGAGAAGATGTGGTGCATGTTTGGGGGCCCACCTTCGATACGCTTCAATGGCCTTGTTACGAAACCAAATATCCTTGTCATCAAGGAGTGGAGAAAAGGCTTCAACGCTCTCATATGCATCGGAATCGAAGAGAATTCGGACTGCTCTTCTTCGCTGCCGAACATCCTTGTGTTTCAACTTGGCAATAGCGGACTGAATGTTTGCGACCATAATTCAGCCTCATGGTGTGAATTCGTCGAAATGATAGCCCGTTGCATCATCTTGACCGATGTCGCCTGGCCGAGCCAGCGTCGGTGCAAACATGAGTTGTATCATCGGCCACAATTGGACAAAGTGTTGCATATTTGCGGTAATGAATTCTTCTAAATCACCTTCATCAGCATCCATCATGGCTCTTAATTCATCTGCAATCGTTCCGAGTTGTTGCAGTTCATCGGCACCGCAGAGGTCCATTTCATGACATGTTTCGATTAAGGTTTCAATCAAATCAGCAATTTCCAAAGCGGTAAGTGGTTGCGGTTCGCTCTCAACAATGTCGACTGGTCCAAATGAAACTGGACCAAGCGAGGTGGGATGCAAGGCGTCGAACTGGCGTTCATTCTTCATCAATTCTTGATGATGATGATCGCCGATTGGAGCGATGACAAAGCCTCCCTCAACGATTCGCTCTTCCATCCAAGTCGGTACAGAAAGAACGCTACCTGTGATGAGAATGCGACTGAGATCGCCTGGGAGTTCAATGGGGGCAACATCGATCGACTCGACATGTCGCAAATCAATCGTCGGCCAACCGTTCAACGCATTTGCGGTATGGCGAACGATTTCCTCCGAGGGGTCGATAACGATAACACGTCCGTGTTCACCAACAATGGTTGCGATAAGTGCTGCAATGTAGCCTCCTTTGGAGCCAACAACAAGGACCTCATGACCCTCTTTTAACTCGAGATGATGCAGGAGTGTAACGATCATGTGCGGTGCAGAAATGGTCTTGACGCCACCGTTTTCAGTTTCCATAAAAACAACCGGGCGGTCGTGAAAGAAACCATCGTAATCATACGTTGTAAACTGGTCAAGGTGAAGACCGCACATGGCTTCTCGCACAGGTTGAGGCACTTCGATTCCTGAATCGGAAATCCGGTTGAGTAGCTCCCGCATTTCCTCCATGCAACGTTCACCACGCTGACTCATAAAAACATGAGCGAACTAAGAGATGTCTTCTTGGATGCGCTTGAGGATTTCTTCAGGATCTTGGCGAATATCCAATTCTGGGACGTTTTCTGTATCCGATGGTAATTCCTCAGCGATGTTCTCTTTGATTCGTTTGATGAGGCCCGCAAAGGATTCTGTTTGGTATGTTTCTTCCTCATCCATATCCAATTCCATGGTTTCGACAATGGTTCGGGCTTGTTCCACCGTTAGTCGAACATCGGTCATCGAGGAGAACATATCGTCCATGAGGATGCCTTCGATTTTCGTGAGGTGTTCCGAAATTGTCGCTCTCGCAAGACCAAGTTGTTCAGCCAATTCAGTGATTTTGATTCGCTTGGGCAGATCATAGTAACCACGATCGTAAGCATACTTCGCCAGTTTCAGTTGACGTTCCGTCAAGACTGATTCGTGATTCTGCGGGGTTAGCTTGAGTGTGCGTGCACTTGTACGGTCGGGTTTTGCAATGAGCCGCAACACACCTGAGAGAAGTCGCAACTTCATTGAAGAGCCTTGGAGAATGTATGTCAACCCCTCCTCGTCAAATTTCGAGCCTGCAACGGCAAATGTTCCGTTGGTTCGGGCGTTGAGAATCGGCACAGGATGGATGACTCTGCAAATGACCAAATGGCCTTCATCAGGCTGTTCAGCTTCTTGAATTACCTCCAGTACTTCGAGTGCATCGATGCCTTCCAGTTCGTCAATTTTGTGCCCATCGTGAAGATGAAACTTGAACAAACAGCGTATGTCTTTCGGAGCGCGTTTAATGTACGACAAGAACTCAATTCGACGTGCAATCTTTGGAATCTTCTCCAGGCCGATAGCACCGAGGCGGTCGATTTTCCAAAAGAATGAGACCTCCCGCATGGGATGTTCTCAACCTTCATCAAAATAAGTGATACTACGGAATGATTACCTCATTTCCAACCATCCAAGGAAGGTTGCAATCGGCAGGAATATGGCAAGCAGCATGTTGATTCGTTTCCGTTGATTTCGTAGTCGTTCGGGCAATTCAGGGGCGATTTCGATGGCAGAAGTGTATCTCGATTGACGCGTTTTTGGGAACTCCTTGTCGCGATCTTTGAGAACGTTTGCTCGCAAGTCCGGTTGACGGCTGCTGCTGATTCCCCGGCCGACCAGGTACCGAACAGTGAATTCATTGGTCAGCGGGGTTGTACGACTGAGGAGTTCTTCCACTCGACTTGAATCATGGAGATCGATACGTACGGTTCGACCATCACTACGAACATGGCTCAAAATCCGCCACTTGCCTTGGCCTTCGTCCATTCCTTCGAGTGCTTCCATGGTCCGCTGAAGAGGAGGGATTTCCGAGGCGACAGGACGTTCCCGTTTTGCAAGAAACGGTCCGAGGAGAATCCCTCCGACAAGCGGAAAGATGGTGATGAGATAGACGATACGCATCAACTCATCAGGGCTTGTCAAAGCGGATACCAAAGCTAGACTGAACCCGAAATACAGGCCAAGAAAGGCGCCAGCTTGTATGCCAAGCCACAGACCAACCGGCTCTGTTGAAGGCTCCGCCATGAGCAATGGTAGATTGCGAGTGAAATGAAACCGTCGATGCGTCAAGGATTAAAAGACGTGAAGTGAAGGCATAAACATGGAACGCAATGGTCTCGAGACAAGAACCCGGGACCAAAAGGTTGGCTTATGGATTGGAGGCATCAGTTTCTTCTTCCTTGCATCTTTCTTCCTTGCGCCTGCCATGGTTGAAGCAGACACAATCGGCGAACTTTCTGGGCGAGCCAACATGCTTGACTTCCATAAGGAGAACGACCAAAATTTCACATGGACTGATTTGAATGTCTACAGTGCAGCAATCTATGCGTTTGGCGATCTGAATTGCCACAACAAGCATGAACGTTCTTGGTCCATTAACGGGAATCAAATGCCGGTTTGTGTGCGCGACGTTGGGATTTTTGCAGGCTTAGCACTCGGGGGCTTCGTGTATTCTCGCCGTGGTGTCAACCGTTGGACAATTCGGGACACATTTCTCTCAGTCTTGCCTGATGAGCAATTGAACCCAATTTACCGAAAAAATCGTCGGACAATGCTCTTTATCGCCATTGGTGCCATTTGTGTCATCCCAATGGCTGTGGATGGGTTCACTCAGCTTTTGACCGATAGGGAATCAACAGCATTCCTCCGATTGGTGACAGGAATCCCGTTTGGGCTTGGATTGGGATTGTTCTTTGCCGCAGCATACAGCGCACGACCAAACAAATTCGATAAACCATCCCAGGTCCAATTGCCTGGCAACGTCCGATTTCAACGACCTCCTCAGGAAGAGGAGTGATCGGGCGGAGGCATGGACCACCACACCAACAATTGCTCAGCATTCTCGGGAACAGGACAATTCTCGTGTCCACTCGTGAGGATATGCAAGCGCTCAATGGTGTTCTCAACCGCCTTGTTGAGTTGGGTATTGCTCTGCTTGAGAATATCTTCCAGAGCCTTTTCCCAAGGCGATTCAGGGTTGTTTTTCCTCCATGTCGAGAGTGCAACTCTGAATGGCCACATGGCAAGGGTCAATCGTGCAAAGCCGATCCAAGCGTCTCGAAGTTTGAACACCTGTCCCTCGGCAAATGGAATATGATTTTGTTGGCGATGAATCCAGTTTGCCTCTTCCAACCATTTGACCAGACGTTGCGTGTGACGTTGCGTCACCATTCGATGAGGTCCAAGCGATTTGTGCAAGCGAGGGATCTCACACGACCCTGCCATGAGCGAGAGTGTGCCGAGGATGGACCAGCTCGAACGAGCGAGCGGATTACTCGGAACATCCGACTGCCGAGCCTGACCTGAATCCCATTCGTCCTCAGCCGTTTGCATCCACTGCGCTGGCGACTGTCCACTGAGCCAACCAATGTGAACGGACGTTCGCTCCATCCGAGCGCCCGGCAACCCCGATAGTTGTAGAACATCATGGGCAAGATTATTGAGTAAGTATCTATCGACTTTATCGGCATCAACGTTCAGAGGGGCCGGTCTTCGGTTGAAAAACTGCCGTAGTTCACGCCTAAGCTTCTGACGTAGTTCATCCAATCCTCCTTCGTTGAGGATTGGGCCAACGATGCAGCATTTGTCAAATGGAGGAGCGACTTGAATCTCGCCGGTAAAGAGGTCATTGAATCCTTGGCGTATGGTTTTCTGAATTTCAGGTGTTTCGAAGTACTCTTGCTTATCGCTGCTCATTCGCAACGTGGCATGTTTGATGCGCTCAATCGCCCGGTCAGGGTCGCAATCAATCCATACCACAAGATCGGGTATCATCGATGCGGAATTCACTTGGCAAACGGTATCGATTCCCAATTCTCCGACTACGCCTTGGTAGATAATGGAAGAGTGGATGTTCCTGTCAGAGACCACAACTTCACCACGCTCAAGTCGCGGCTTAATCCAGGTGTGCGAATGATCGAGGCGGTCAGCAGCAAACAAGCCAGCTTCTTGCAGTGGTGTCTTGTCTCCGACTTTGACAGCCTCGAGTGCGAGTTTTCCAAGATCGCTATGTCGGCGTGGCTCATGGGTTCGGTGAACCTCATTAAACGGATAATAGGCGAGGAGTTCTGTTAGAATCCGTACAGCCTCACCTTTGCCTGAACCATCTCCTCCTTCGACGGTAATGAGGTACATCACTCCACCTCGGAGGCTTGGAATTCATCCCTCGCAAGAATCATGAGTCCCATTCCACAGAGAATCAAAAACGGTCCAAAGACGATGAATCCACGACTGAACAAGGCAAATCCTGCTAGATATTGCGTTCTTCGATAATTCTTGGCGCTCCGCGTATCAACCGCTGCCTTGAGTCCAACAACTCCCGCAAGAATGGTCACGAGGGCAATCCCTGTCGAGAGTGCAACAGCATTCTCCCACGCCCCACCTGAATTTGACTGCGGGAAATCTTCCTCACCCGTTCCGGTTCCTTCTGTGAGTGTAAAAGGCGCTTGGGTTGCTGAATCTGGTGTGAACGTCCGCTCGACCGTCATGTAGGACTCCATTGAGACGCGCAGTATATGTGATTCAGATGGAACATTTACGAAGTTGTAGTATCCATACGAATTGGTCTGTGTTTCTTGAATGAGGTTTCCGCTTTTTTCTTCGATCAACTGAATCTGAACGCCTTCCATTGAATCTCCTGATTCAGCCTCCAGGACGATACCGTAGACATCAACAGCATCGTCGCTTTCCAGCGTGTTGTTCAGCAACTCTGCAGGGTTTCCTTGTAGAAGCAACAAACCTGTAATGATGCCGAGGACACTTCCGATGAAGATAAGGGATGAAGCAAGGGCAAGAAGACCATTTGAGTCGTCGATGAGAAGTAAATCCTCGCCTTCAGTCGTTGCAGCCTGAACCTCCGATGTTTGAACGACCAATTCTTCAGGCTCTTCTTCCTCGCCCGACAGTTTGCTACGAACGCGTGCACGCAGTGCTTCACGTCGTTCGTTTATATCCATTCAGCACCCTCTCGTGTTCTATGGTGCGCGATAAGCCACGCATCCCAGTGTATCCGCGCATGCAGACCTATCGTTTCAAACGCACGCTTTCATGAAGACCAAGAAAACCGACGAAAATAAGGGCGATGACGGTGAAAACTGCGCCGATAACAACTGGGCCGAAGGTTGATGGCTGGACTTCTTCAATGGGTTGCGTTGTCTGTGTTTGATTCACTTGAACCTTCAGCCAAGACCCTTCCATGAGTCCAAGTTCCAGCAGACGCCCAATGTGTGCGAGTGATTCTGCTGAGACCTTGTCAGGCGTGTCCTCATGTGTGTGCCAATATCCTTGCCAAACCGATGCATTTTCGCCGTAACGAATGTCGATGAAATCGATCGCCGGTATGCCTACGTTGATCATCGGAACGTGGTCGTCGATGACGCCATCTGTGGTCGAGAAGTTGACGATGTCAAGTCCAGGGTTTCCACCGCAATCTGTGACGTTATCGATAAGACCCAAGGGGCCGGCGAGTGTACGAACGGCATCCCACAAACGATCGCCCTCCTCATCTCCAACGTATGGCGGGAAGGTTCGATAAATTTTCAAATCGGCATCACCGATCATATCGACGAGTAGGAAGGCATCGATGCGAGAAATGTCCTCGTCCGTGCGGTTCTCAGCCCATGCTTTTGCCCCAAGCATTGACGGGGTGGGGCCCTGATCTTCAGCATCTGTGAGGAGAATCCATACCTCGTGGTCCAGGTTCATTGTTGGAAGGATTCTCGCAAGCTCCCATAGGACAGCAACACCGCTTCCGCCATCATTGGCACCGGGAATTGGTACATTGGTCATGTTTGGATCAGAGTCACGTTCGGCTCGGTCTCTTGAGTCGTAGTGTGCAGCCAGGACCACAACCGGTCCCAACGGCTCCGCATCTTCAGGAACAAGTCTTCCCTCAAGATTGGTGAGGTTGTATCCGTCCCAATTGTGGGGGTCCAAGGTCCAATCAAACTCGGGTCTTGTCTCAATGAACCAACTGCGGAGGTCTTCTGAGGCATTGCTTCCTGGTACTCTCGCACCAAAATTCACTTGTGTGGTGACGCTTTCATTGGCGTTCTGTCCATTGAATTTGAGAAGTTCAACGTTCGAGCAAATCTCTGCAGATGCCGTCCATGGCAGGGTCATGGTCGAAACGAGAAGGGTCGGCAAAAACCGCGAAATGCTCCATCTTGGACGCTCCATTGTATTGATGCTAAAGACGCGGGGTATTAAATACCTCATTTCCGCACAATCAATTGTGATACAGCATCACATTTTCCAGAGGATTTCATATGTCTGAACGACGCTCTACACAAGCACTCTTTCTCGTCTTCCTCATGCTGACCTCCGTTTTGGGTCAGGCGGCGGCCAATGAAACACAAAACGAGGTCGAAGATGTCGTCAATGAAATTGGGGTTGTATACGGCGATCTAACCAACTTCAATGTTGAGACTGGATCAGAATACCTGTTGATTGAGGAAGACCAGCCCGTTGTATCTGCAACATCATTCATCAAACAAGCATGGATTGACGAAGGTCGTCCGGGTGTCAATGACATTCGTTACCAGCCAACCATGGCGCGTTCAACAGGCACCCAACACGGCGTTGGCGAGAGGCTGGCCGTGCCTTTTTCCGGAGGGTCAACGAACGTATACGTTGCTAAAACGACAGCTACGGTTGCCTTCTTGGTTCAATCCGGACGAACCCTTTCATCCACTGTCTTGCAAAATCTTGCTTCGACGTGGGATCAAACCATCTATCCGACCATGACCACATATTTCGGCAAAGACTACCAAGACGGACGTGGACTAGCACCTCCGGACAACGACAACAACTGTCAAGTTGAAATCGTCATCTATGATATCGACGGCGCCTACAACATCGGTGGCTACTTTTCACCGGGAACGGCACCTACCAGGGACGTTGTCTACGTCGATTTCGCTGACATCACTCTTGCTTGGGGGAAGTCCATTATCGCTCACGAACTGCAACATCTTCTTCACAATGCACAGGACCCATACGAGAACCTCTGGTTGGATGAAGGAAATGCAGACGTTGCGATTTACCTCTGCTTTGGAGCCGATGGAACCCTTGCTGGCCACCTAAACGGATGGACGCAACAGTCCGATTTGAGCGTTCGATGGTGGAACCAACGCAATGCGGATTACGGTGCAGGATTTGTGTTCACAATGTACCTCGCAGACCATCTTGGAGGTGGTCCAGCCGTTCGACAACTTGTTCAGGATTCTGCGACGGGTGGTCTAGGTGTTGAAAACCTCGCTCTTTCACCCGTATCTGGACAATCCGGCAAGATTGGCCGAACCATGGGTGAGATTTTTGCAAACTTTTCCATTGCAGCGACCATTGATTCCGATCAAGGCATCTACGGTTTCTCAAACCTCGATTTGAACCCATCCTGTGGAGGTTCGACCTTCTGTCGAATCACACCTGCGGACACAAATTCAGATTGGTCAACACCGTGGAGTTCAACCGGTCACACCATGGAAGGATGGGGCATCCGTTCCTTCAAATTCACGCCAGGTGCTGCTTCACCGGCTCCACTTACACTGAGAGTTACGTCCGATGTCTCAAACTTCGATGGCGTTTTGGTCTACAAATCAACGGCCGATGGACTTTGGTCTACGCAGGACTTGGATTTCACCAACAACGTTGCAACTGGACTCATCCAAGGTTTCGGAAACCTCACCGATGAGGTCTATGCCATCGTGTGGTATGCAAGCACGATTGCCGATTGCGATTACACCTCTTGTGGACCTTCATACCCACAGGGAACCATCGACATCGAGGCAGCACGTATCACCTCTCCTGCGACCATGATGCTGAATGGAACCACGCTCGGCGATCGTGATGGTGATGGTTCAGCCGATACCGTTCAAGTGAACTACTCCATTCTCTCGAATGCGTTCTTCGAGGACCTTGACGTTGATGCTGTTGTACGTGACAGCAATGGGACCATTGTCGACACAATCTCCACTCGTGTTCAAGCCGGTGGAGGCGTCCATGTTCCAAACAGCGTCTATTTCACTGCCAACAAGGACGATCAATACACTGTTCGCTTTACGATGAAGAACATGCTTGGCGCTGTACTCGATTCAGCAACAACGTCGCCTCAGGCACTCACAAACATGGCCCCTGTGGCGAACGCTTCGGTTTCGACCAATCTTAGTCAGACCTATGAGAAGATCCAGTTCACAGGAGACGGTTTTGATGCGTGGGGACTGTCGCTTGACAACAATACCCTGCCGTACTTCGATCAACCTGTCGCCTACACGTGGAACTTCGGGGACAACATGACCTCCGGATTGCGCTCACCATTGCGCTCCTTTGCCCAAGCTGGACTTTACAACACAACACTCCGTGTTATGGACGTTGGCGGAACGTGGTCGGATGTAAGCGTTAATCAAATCAACATCACCGATGATTCTGAACCGATTCCAATCATCACTGTCAACAACAACATTGTAGCCGATCGGTTGGAGATTCTCACCAACCAGCGCATCATCTTCTCTGCATACCAAACAGCAGACAACGTTCCATTGGAATTCTTGGACTTTGAGTGGGACTGGGGCGATGGTTCCCCAGTGTCAAGTGGAACAGGGCTGTACACTGCAAATCACGAATGGGGAGATGTCGTTGGACCGAATCAAACCTACATCCTCACATTGACCGTTTCAGACGGCGTTAACACTGGCCAGAAAACCATTGAAATCATCGTCAACAACCGTTTGCCGTACCAAATTTTCTCGGATGAACTCACAACCTACACCTACACGCCGTTGCTTATGCCGGATGTTTTTACCGACGATGATGGAGAAAATCTCTCGCTCGGATGGGTGTTTGAAGGCGGTGTGAATCTCGATGGGGTTGAGGTTGATCGTGAAGATGACTTTTCCTCGACAGCATCAGCAGCTCTGTATCCAGCTCCTGCTTGGGATACACCGGGACTCAAGAACATCACCGTAACCGTCACCGATGAGGATGGAGGCATTTCGATTGCAGAACTGAGAGTCAATGTCATCAACCAACTACCTGTTGCCAACTACATAGTCAAAGAGTCTGGCGCAACTGGTTCTCCGCAGATCGATTTCCTTGTAACAGAGGCACAAGTCAATGTCCCATACACATTCGATGGTCGAACCAGTTTCGATGTCGATGGCACTACGGGTCTTTACACAGATTTAACCTTCAATTGGTCGTTCCCAGATGGTACATTCAGCAACAAGACGTTGCCTGCGTATTCCTTCTTGGAGCCTGGTGAGCAAATCATTCAACTCGTTGTTACCGATGAAAACGGTGCCGAAAGCACGCCAAAGGTCATCGTTGTCGTCGTTGCCAATCCACTTCCAATCATTCAGTTGCAAATTCTCGATGCTTGGGTTGGTGGGGAACTGCTCATGGATACCGATGTGTTTCCAGAGAACGGATTGCCCGATCAATGGTCGAGGACCTTTGATGAAAATGGCGTCAATGTCGCTATTCCTGGCGCTATGCTGTACTTCGACTCGAGTGGCACACGAGACGGTGACCAGAAGTTCGAAGGAAAGTACGTTCCGCTCGAGCAAGAATCGCCTGATTGGAATGGATTGCTTGAGTATACATGGGACTTTGGTGATGCAACGCCAATTGTACACGATCCAATGCCTTGGCATTCCTATGAACGACCAGGATTGTACACCGTGAAACTGACCGTTCGAGATGCTTTTGGAACGGGTGACGTTACCCGTGCAGAGTTCAACATCCACATCGATGCACCACCTGAAATTTCTGGCATTGATTTACCAGATGAAGTCTATGAAGACTTCTCCACCGCTGTGATTGTCAATGTATCAGATGCTGAATCACTCGCTGATTTGGTGTTCTATAGAGATCTCAACGTTCTCGATGGATCGAATTCTGACAGGGATGAAGCCATCAGCAACGACCTCTTCGTTGAATGGGAGCAAGACATTCTCAGAGATGACGATGATGACGAAATCGTCGACAACGATTGGTTTGTCTCAACAAACACGCTCGTTACATTGGCAACGGTCGTTTGGGACGATCCAACAGATGCAGTTCTCAAGGTGAGGGGCTGCTATTGAATTGGATTGTGCGATGAGGCTGATGCAGATGTGACCGTTCTACCGGAACAAGATGCAGATCCATCTCTCTCAGACTTCAGCTGGGATGAGTGGAAATCGTGGATGTCCGATGCAGGAAGTGATGCACTTGGGTTCATTGCTCTGATTCTTGCTGCCTTGATTCTTGGTTGGCTTGTCATGCGTCAACCGAATGAAATTGAAGAGGAAGCCAAACAGAATGCTGAGACGTACGACGTTGAGCACGCTGATGATGGTGGATTGCTTGGTATGGACCACCACTCGCCTCCACCTGCGCCGAAGATTCTCTCCAAGCAAGAGCGTAGAAACGACGAGAGTGGTTACATCCGACCCTTGCGACGTCGAGAGTAAACGAATGCCTCAAGAACCTCGTCGTCAACCTTTGGTCAAGGGGTGAACGGATGTTGCAACGAAGAGCAGTTTTTCTTCTCTCGATTCTGCTCGTTCCTTTGCTGAGTGGTATCTTTGCACCATCCTTCGGTTCTGCTTCGGCTGCAATCGATGATTGCCAAGGAACGCTCTCACCTATCGTGTGGAACGAAACAATCTCCAGACATGCTGAAGTCCCTTTCAACAATTACTGGGATCCATTCTACTACGAGGATGATTGGGATGATGACGGTCGTGACCGAGGTCGCTCATCGGAGCCAATGAATTCTGGTGGAGAAAACATCGATCCATCACTTTCTCCTGAAGAGCCATGGATGTACAATGCCTATCATTCTCCAGTTCCCGTTGAGACGCTTACCACCAACATCGCTACAACGATGCTCGTTGGTAACGACAGCGCTGGGGCACTGCGTGTCAATCTATCGAGCTCCCATCGAACGACCATCTGCGTGGAGATTCAAGGGATTGTTGGGAATTCAACTGTCCCTGCAAAAGCCGATGTGTACTTGATGACGACGTCCCAATACGAACGATATGAATGGTCCTACGACCGAATGCACGGAACCGACTATGATTTTTGGTTTGACAGAGAAAGTCTGAGTGACGATGAATTTGTGACCGAAGTTTCTCCTGAATGGGCTGCCTTTGATGTCACTGGGTGGAAAACATACAGAGATGTTCACACCTATGAAAACACGGATTCTGTCGTTATGAGCGTCGCCTTAGACGCTCCTGAAGTCCACTCTTCGCTCTTTTCTGGCTCGTCTTACCAAGAATTCTTCATCGTGGTCGATGCTTGGGATAACTCTCGAAGAGGCGATGCAGGAGCGCAAAATAAGATCATTGCAGCAGATGTTGCGATTTCGACCGTTGAGCGTTCAATCGTTCTTCCAAACTGGACAGTTTCGATTGTATTCTTTGTCTTCTTTGCAACCATCATCATGGCACCTGTTCTCATCAACAAGCGCTACATGGGTGCTGGCTTGGAACCGAGCGTTGAAGCGCAAAAGCAACTCATGCCTTCACTGAATCAGAACTGAATTAGTATTCGAGAAGCGTCCAAGCGTCTCGTAGATCTCGGACGTTGATGAGGCCCTTGTCGCTAATTCTGTGTTCCATGGAAAGTGTTGCGTAAACCATGGAAACGCCAAGAACTGGTGCGTGGATACGAGCCCAGTCGCCACCGCTGTTCACGGCCATGACGCTGTAATCGACACCTTCTCCTTTCAAGTCGATTGCAGCATCGACGATTTGCAACGCATCGAGATGAGAATGTGCAGTGGAGCAGAACTTCAACAAATCGCCCTTCTCGCTGTTGTCGCGAACGAAGGATGCAATGTCTTCTGAATTTGGGGTTCCATTGATGTCATGGCTTGAGTAAACGATTTTGCAACCCTTGTCTTTTGCAGCAGCAAGCAAGCCGCTGAGTGCATTCTCTTCAATCGAGG
>JAAXIR010000264.1:0-6583 GCA_012270265.1 Candidatus Poseidoniales archaeon | reverse complement strand
TCACGCGGAGGTCGCACGGTAAAGATGACAGCGACTGCGATGGAAGCCTGGAGTTTCGGAATCGTCTCTTCAGCATTAACGGACGAGGCGTCGGAAATCGGCCACTCCGCTTCAGGAGGCATGACGCTCTTCGGCTCGCCCTCTTCTTGCTCAACCATGACCGGTTCTGGCTTTGTTAGGTACAATCGGTCGAATCGAACTTCGACGAGATCGGCACCAGCGGTTGATGCTCGAGCGGCCTCATCGACCATGTCATCAACGTTGGTTGAGTCGAGTGCTACACAAATGGTCGGTTCTGGCATGACTCAACCGACCTTCGTCTTCTTCTTAACGCTCACGGATGGTGTACGATGGGATTGAACCTCCAAATGACAGATTTTGGGAGGGTGTTTGGAGTGTAAAAAACGCTTCACGGAAGACTGCTCAAGGGGTATCTTTACATACCCTCGTCGGGCATGTTTAACAGTTAGAAGGAAGGCGTAACCGACTCGACGCAAATCGGCCGACAGCGACGGAATTTTGACTGGATTTGATGAACTTATGGCAGAAGATTACGATGCAGGAAGCATTCAGGTTCTCGAAGGACTTGAAGCTGTTCGAAAAAGGCCTGGGATGTACCTTGGCGACCCCCATGATGGTTCTGCTTTGCACCACTGTATTTGGGAAGTGGTGGATAACTCCGTCGACGAGCACCTCGCAGGCCATACCAAACAAATCGACATCGTCTTGAACGATGACCATTCACTTTCCGTACGCGATTATGGGCGAGGTATTCCAGTCGGTATCCACGAAGAATTTGGAATTTCAGCAGCGGAAGTCATCATGACGAAACTGCACGCTGGTGGAAAGTTCGACAACAGTTCCTACAAAGTATCTGGTGGTCTACACGGTGTTGGCGTTTCCGCTGTGAACGCCGTATCAGAATGGATGGAGATGACCATTCACCGCGACGGTATCGTTTACTTCCAACGGTACGAAGCAGGCGTGCCAGTCGACGATTTGGCAGAAATTGGCACCTGTAGCGACACAGGGACGCACATCGCATTCAAGCCGGATTTGACGATCTTCACCAACGTTACAGAATTCAATCTCGAAGAAATTGAAACCCGTGTGAGTGAAACGGCGTTCCTCAACGCAGGTCTCAAAATCACAATCCTCGACAATCGAGGCGAAGAACCTCATCAAGCCGAACATCTCTACGAAGGCGGGCTTGCCGAATATGTTGGGCAGCTCAACGAACGCAGGGAAGTTTTGCACGCCGACGTCATCACCATATCAGGTGACAAAGAAATCGAAAAAGGCCTCGTTGAGGTCGAAGTCGCTTTGCAATGGTCGGACGCATTTAGCGAGTCGATCCGATGTTACACGAACATCATTCGAAACAAGGACGGTGGGACGCACATGTCCGGTCTACGGACTGCACTGACCAGTTCTGTCAACGCTTATGCCAAAAAGAAGAACTTGCTTAAAGGCGATTCACTCTCTGGTGATGATGTTCGAGAAGGGCTTGCTGCGGTTGTTAGTGTAAAGCATCCTGACCCTTCGTTCTCTTCACAAACAAAGGACAAACTCGTGAGCAGTGAAGTCACGGGGATTGTTCAAACCATTGTCTATGACAAACTCGGAGAATTCTTCGAGGAGAATCCTGCTGTTGCAAAACAGATTGTTGAAAAAGCACTTCTGGCTTCAAAAGCACGAGAAGCAGCCCGAAAAGCACGAGATTTAACGCGCAGAAAAGGTGTTCTCGAAGGCGGAGGCCTGCCTGGAAAACTCGCCGATTGCCAATCGAGGGACCCGAGTGAGTGCGAAGTCTATCTTGTGGAAGGTGATTCTGCCGGCGGTTCTGCCAAAACCGGACGAGATCGGCGCATACAAGCCATCTTGCCGCTACGTGGAAAGATTCTGAATGTTGAGCGCCAAAAGCACAACGCTGCAAAAGTGTTCCAAAATCAGGAAATTCAGACGATGATCCGTGCTCTCGGAGCAGGTGTAGGGAACAACAGCGAAGATGAAGGCAGTTTCGATCCTGAAAAATTGCGTTACAGCAAAATCATCATCATGACGGACGCTGACGTCGATGGCGCTCACATTCGTACGTTGATGTTGACCTTCCTGTGGCGTTTCATGCGCCCAGCGATTGAACAGGGGCACGTCTACATCGCACAACCTCCATTGTTCCAACTCTCGAAGGGTCGGGTGAGCAAATACGCCTTTACAGACGAAGAGCGAGATGCCATACTCGACGAGCTTCGAGGCGACAACCCGAATGCGAAGATCGGTGTTCAGCGCTACAAGGGTCTTGGTGAAATGAATCCAGAACAACTGTGGGAGACGACCATGAATCCTGAAACGAGGACCATGCTCAAGGTGACAGTCAAAGATGCGGAAGAAAGCGATCGCATGTTTGAGATTCTCATGGGCGAGGATGTTCCCGACCGTCGGGCATTTATTGAGCGCCACGCTAAGGAGGTGACCAACCTTGACATCTGAAGAAGAAACAAATGAAAGTGGAGACGCTGTTGAAACCGGTACGGTCTTGAATCGTTCACTCAACGATGAAATGAAGACGTCCTACATCAATTACGCCATGTCGGTCATCATTGGTCGCGCTCTACCAGATGCACGTGACGGGCTCAAACCTGTTCATCGTCGTGTGCTCTACGGCATGCATGAAGGTGGACACACCGCAGACAAAAAGTTCAGCAAGTCAGCACGTTCTGTTGGTGAAGTTATGGGTAAGTATCACCCTCACGGTGATCAATCAATCTACGATACTATGGTACGAATGGCTCAGGAATTCTCGCTTCGATACCCACTGGTTGACGGGCAAGGGAACTTCGGTTCAATCGATGGAGACCCTCCTGCAGCTATGCGATACACAGAGAGTCGACTCGACCGAATCTCCAAGCACATGCTTGAAGATATTGAGAAGAAGACCGTTGACTTCCAGCCAAATTTCGATGATTCGGAGATGGAACCTACAGTTCTCCCTGCACGATTGCCAAATCTTCTGTTGAATGGTTCAGACGGTATTGCGGTTGGTATGGCCACGCGTATCCCTCCTCACAATCTGACAGAGGTCGCAGGTGCCATCAATCTCCACGTTCAACGCATCCTCGAAGAGGGTGAAGAAAACACAGGAAAGCCGCATGTCTCCATTGACGAGTATATGGAACACATCAAAGGCCCAGATTTCCCAACGGGCGCAACCATTCACGGAATTGATGGGATCATTGACATGTACACCACCGGCAAGGGTCGATTCCACGTTCGCTCCCGATGCGATGTAATCGATGATTCAAGCGGAAAGCGCATCATCGTTCATGAAATTCCGTACCAGGTGAAGAAATCGGACATGCTCGTTCACATCGCAGATTTGGTGTCAAAAGGAACCGTTATCGGTATACGTGACATTCGTGATGAATCCTCGAAGGAAGGGATTCGTGTCGTCATTGAAGTCAAAAACAATGCTGATCCTCACGCTGTCTTGAACCAGTTGTTCAAGTCGAGCCGTCTCCAAGAATCGTACTCTGCCAACATGATGGGTATCCTCGATGGACGCCCTGTATTGTTGACTCTACCAACCATGCTTCATACCTACGTCGAGCACCGTGAATCTGTTATCGAACGACGTGCAAAGTTTGAATTGGAGAAGGCCGAAGCACGTGCCCATATTCTTGAGGGGCTTGTCAAGGCACAAGACCGGATTGATGATGTTATCGCAGTCGGTAAAGCAAGCAGAAGCCGAGAACAATTCGAATCTGTCCTACAGGGAACGGAAGTTATGCCTGGTATTGCGGCGTTCGATTTTACGGAGCCACAAGCCAAGGCCATCGCTGAGCGACGTTTGTATCAATTGAGTCGCCTCGATGTCGAAAAGGTGCAGCACGATTACGAGGAACTGAAGATTAAAATCGCTGATTTAAAGGATAGTATTGCTTCCCGAGTTCGGCGCTTACACATTCTCACTGAAGAGCTCGATGAGATGGTTGAACGGCATGGTGATGAGCGACGCTCAGAGATCAACAAGATGCCTCTGTCCATGGACCGAGAAGACTTGATTGAAGAGCGTGCGATTGCGATTACGCTCACGGATGACAACTACATTCGACATGTGCCAGTTGAAACATTCAGAATCCAGAATAGAGGCGGAAAAGGTCTCAAGGGAGTTGCAACGAAAGATGAGGATTCTCCACAATCCATTATCACGTGTTTTAGCAAAGACAGATTGCTGATCTTTACCGATCTTGGACGAGTGTACGGTCTCAAGGCTTGGGAAATTCCGCAAGGGAGTCGGCAAAGTCGAGGCACACACATCCGTAATTTGCTCGAAAACTTGCAAGACGAGGAGAACATCGTCAGCATTCTACCAATTTCCAAAGAGCTTGTTGATGAAGTGACTGAGAAATGCCTGAAAATTAAACTTGAGGAGGGCGAAAAGCGACCTCCATCCGGGTATTTCTTGCTCTTTGCAACTAAGTTGGGTCTCATCAAGAAGACCGATCTCCATGAATACGTCCGTATTAACCGAAATGGAAAGTATGCACTTCGATTTAAACTTGAGAACGATTCCTTGGTCAATGTTCAACAAAGCGTTGACAGCGATGCTGTTGTTATGATTTCAACAACGGGATATGCCAGCCGCTTCAAGTGCGATGCTATCCGAACTTCAGGTCGTGTTTCTGGTGGTGTGTATGGAATCAAGGTCGCTGACCGAAAGGGATCAGGTGGAGGATTTGTCGCAGGCATGCTCGCTATGAGCGATGCTGATTCGCAAATTCTTACCATCTCCAAGTTCGGAATGGCGAAGCGTAGTCGTCTGGGAACAGCGGATCGTGTTCCTGATCTTGACCGTGACGGAAACGAACGATTCGATGATGACGGTAACCTGAAAATGATGACAGATGGTTATCGCTCGACCAATCCTGGCGCAAAAGGTGTGCGAACCATGAAGCTGGATGAAGAATTCTCTGATGAACTTGTAAGTGTTCGACGTATTCCAGATATGAACGACAATTTGTTCGTTCTTACCAAGAAAGGTATGATGATTCGACTGGCCGTTAACCAGACGAAGGAAACATCAGGAAAATCGACCAAGGGTACTCGAATCATGGAATTGCGTTCGAAGGATAAATCGTCGCATGATGATGAAATCATTTTCACAGCTCGCTTGCCTGCTGAATTGATTGAAGCTGACGAATTCTATGCCATGTATACAGACGGTGACGGTGTTGTCTCCCGAGAGGAATTTGAGGCTGCACAAGCCGCAAAATCCAATTCGGACCTTGAAGAAGAATGACACGGTCTTATCGACGAGTTCAAACATGATTCATGACTGGTTGGTATGTGCGGGGGTTTTCCTCGTGGGTGAATTGTTATGGATGAGCGTTCATTGATTTACGATTGGAACACGATTGAATACGAGTTGAACAGGAATCCAAACAACCATCCGCATGGTGTTTGGTTTGATGATGAAACCTTACGTGATGGTCTCCAGAGCCCATCTGCACGTAACCCAACCATTGAGCAGAAAATTGAGCTGCTCGACTATATGGAGAAACTCGGTATTCAGAAGGTCGATCTCGGACTTCCTGGTGCAGGACCGTTCCACGTCGAACACATCGATGCTATGCTAACCCACATTACTGAGAACGATTACCAAATCCGACCTGGTGCTGCAGTACGAACACTGATGCAGGACATCGAACCACTCGTTGAACTGCAAGAAAAGCATGGCATTCCAATCCAAGCCTCAGCGTTCCTTGGAACGAGCCCGATTCGCCAATATGCGGAAGGATGGACAATGGACAAACTTTTGTCGACTATGGAAACTGCGGTCTCTTTTGCTGTTGAAAACGATGTACCTGTCATGTTTGTTACAGAGGATACCACGCGCTCAAACCCTGAAGACATCAAGAAAATCTACCAGCGAGCCATGGAACTCGGTGTCCGTCGAATTTGTGTTTGCGATACGTGCGGCCACGTGACTCCAAACGGTGTCAAGAAATTGCTCAATTTCATCGATGAGGAGGTCATCAAGGACGGTGGGTACGACCGTCGAGATATCGAAGTCAATTGGCATGGCCACCAAGACCGTGGTTTGGGAGTTGCCAACAACATCGCAGCAGTTGAAGCAGGCGCAGATGTTGTTCACGGAACCGCACTTGGTCTCGGTGAGCGAGCAGGAAATGCACCTCTTGACCAGACCTTGGTGAACCTCAAATTGATGGGAGCCATCGATAACGACCTTACCGTTCTTGGCGAATACATGCAAAAGGCACACGAATTTACCGAAGTTCCTCTTCCACGCAACTATCCCGTCTTTGGACAAGATGCATTCGAGACAGGTACTGGTGTTCACGCTTCAGCCGTTATCAAGGCCATGAAGAAAGGCGATCACTGGCTTGCTGATCGTGTGTACTCAGGTGTTCCTGCAGGCGAATTCGGGCTTGAACAAGTCATTCGAATCGGTCACATGGCTGGACGCTCAAACATCATCTGGTGGCTTCAACAACGAAATTATGAGGTGACGGATGAACTCGTAGCCCATCTCTTCGATGTAGCAAAATCGCAGCGAAGATTG